>JAZUCW010000154.1:0-3187 GCA_045639305.1 Candidatus Scatosoma sp. | reverse complement strand
CGCCGTTTGCACCGTATATTTCGTGCCATACGTCGTTGATGCCGATAAGAATGCTGATTAGGTCGGGTTCGTGATTCCAAACGTCTGCCTTAATACGCGCGTATAAATCAACGATTCTATGCCCGCCGATTCCGCGATTGATTATCTCATATTTTTCGGGATTCTCGTATTTGAGCGTACTCGCCACGCTATTTACATACCCTACACCGTATCCGTATGCTTGCCCATCCGTGTCACGGCTTCTCGCCATATACGTAATGGAATCCCCAAAAAACAATATCTTCATTTTTTGCCTCCTTTCAACAACTTCGCTATTTCTTTCTTATTAATAATTATTTGTCCATTCAGAAGGCATCCATTCTGCAATGAAAGTAAGAGCACTTTCCGCAAGGTCCATCAACCACGTTCCTTTCGTGGCAATCTTTTCGCCGTTGTACGTCCAAGAAACAAACACGTCACTGCTATGCGTAGGAGTGGGAAGCTCGTAAGTTTGACCATAGACTAACGTAATGGTTGTTTGCGTTACGTCGCCACCTTTTGCATTTAAAGTAATCGTATACGTCTTCGCTTTTTCAATCGCCGTTACAGTCATATTCCCAGAAATATTTGTGAAATCCTTTGTATCCCATTCCACCGTATACCCTGTCTTTTCCACAGGCGTAGGAATCTCCGTAAAGGATTCCCCTTCCTTCACCGCAAACGTCTTCGTTTCTTGACCTGCCTGCACGAAAGATATGGTATACGTTGCACGCGTATCCGTCCACTTCGCCGTTACACTGATATCTTCCGTTATCGTCCACTTACCATTCAAAGCCAAAATATTGCCAGATTCCATTTCCCAACCATCAAAACGCATATAACCTTTTTCATGCGTAGGCGTTGCCAAAGTGTACTCCGAATCAAATGCAATATTCTGCGTCAATGTAGACACACTGCCGCCGTTTGCGTTATAACTTACCTTGTAGTTATTCGCCGTTGCTTTCGCATAAACAGTGAATCCTGCCTGCACGTTCGTAAATACAGCCGTTTGCGTACAAGCTTCGTCCGTATACCATACGCTATCCACAGTATAACCAGTCTTTGCTTTTGGCGTAGGAATATCCGTTAAATCTTGCCCTTCATAGATGGTTTTATTGATTGTCGAACCGTCCGTATCCATAAACACAACCGTTACTTGGTCTTTCGCTTCCCAATCCGGCGTAACGGTTACGTTATCCGCTACGTTCCATACGGATTCGCTCGTATACGTAACGTCACCGTATTTCCAACCAAGGAAATTAGCGTCTTCTTTCGTCAAGGACATATCCAAAGCAGTACAAAGTGCGTCATAAGTCAACTGCACCGTCGTTCCGTCAATCGCAAAACCATCCGCATCATACGTTATGGTATAGGTATTTGCCGTATACACCGCCGTAACCGTCATATCCGACAAAATGTTCGTATAATCCTTACTATCCCAATCCACGGAATACCCTACTTTCCCAACGAATGCAGGAACGTCTTCTTGCGATACCGATTCGCCTTTCTTTACCTTAACGGCTTTCGACTGCGCGCCATCTACAAAGGTTACCGTATAAGTAGGACGATTGTCAATCCAATCGGCGATCAAGGTTGCGTCATTCGCAATTACCCACGCGGCGCCGTCAACCACCGCCACCCCTTCGTACGTCCAGCCTTTAAAGAGGTAATCCTCTCTCGTCGGCGTTTCAAGCGTTGTTTCCTCGTCAAAGGTTACTTCTTGCGTTTCATTTGCTACCGTACCGCCGTTGGCATCGTAGGTTACGGTGTAGGTATTTGCCGTTTCCACCGCATTGACGGTCATATCTTTCGTAATATTCGTAAAATCCGCCGCATCCCAAGTTACGGTATATCCCGTTTTGGTTTGAGGCTTAGGAATATCCGTCAAGTCTTCGCCCTTCTTTACCGTCTTTACTACGTCGCTATAACCACTCTGTTTAAAGGTGATACTTACCTGTTCTTCCTCAGGATTTAAACTTCCCGACGAAGAACTCGAACCACCATCGAAAGCGTCGTCATTCGAATCCATACAAGCCGCAAACGAAAAGCATAAGCCCAACGCCAAGATTAACATAACAAGTTTTTTCATTGTTTTTCCTCCAATATATCCGTTTTATTATTATCAATCGATCTGATGCGATAACCTTTTTAATTCCTCGTCAAAATACACGTACACGCCTGCCGTCCAACCCATCATTTCGGGGGTGTCATATTCCGCAGATTCGCCAATACCGCCCGTTACCGCGTCGTATTTTTCCCAAAGCTTGCCCGTTTTGATAAAGTTTTCATCCATTGCGCGCATATACTTCTTTGCGATACGCTTTGCATCTTCATACAGTCCCAAACGCTGTCACGCCTTGTACATAATACACGTTGCCGCGGGCCACATGCAAGGGTAATCCCATTGAAAATACACGTCCTCTCCTCGATACGGCGTAACGGTGATACCATTTTCAAATTCGAGCCCAGCAATTACCTTTTTCAACCCTTCCACGTCGTCCGATATCCCATACGCATACGGATAGGCGGAAATCGCACTGACAATTTCAGAATACCCACCGTCCACGAGATTGCAATCAAGATAAAGCCCCGTTTTTCTATCAAAGAAATACTTTTCAATCAATTCCTTGCGCTTTGCTGCGTTTTCTTCGAACGACTGATAGTCGCCACCAACGACCTTTAACATTTCCGCAGCCTTGCATTCCATTTCATATAAGAAACAGTTCAAATCAAGGTGCAAAAACGCGCTTGCGTCCACTTTACTGCGCTTTGTTCTAAATCGCATATTAAAGTCCAATCCGCTTTCCGCAATCGCCATAATATCTTCCGCCAAAGCAAGCTGTTCTTCTCTCGTTTCACGCTTTTCCAGCACTCTATCGGAAAGATAGATATAATTGAGCATTTTCAGTTCTTCATTCCCGTTGGTAGAGAAGTTATTCAACCCGAATTTAGCCTTACGCTGCGTTTGCCAAAAATCATACTCTTTCAAGATATACGGCATATATTTTTTAATGATTGCCGCATCCCCTTTATGTACGTAATAATCGTACACCGCGCTGCAAAAAAGCGGCGGTTGCGAACGGTCGGCAAGCGTGTTCGCATTTGGCATATACCCAAGCGTATCGATAAAATACGCCATATTATCAAGGTTATTCTCCACCTGCTCGTC
>JAZUCW010000153.1:0-24818 GCA_045639305.1 Candidatus Scatosoma sp. | reverse complement strand
GTCGCTCGCCAACCTTCGCCCTCTGCCCAAGAAAGGTTTTCTCGCTCCTCCCGCGAACACCCGATAACACAGGAACTCTTATTCTTCGCCGCAGACAAAGAAAAACGAGATACCGCTTGGTATCTCGTTTTTCTTGGCTGGGGCGAAGTGATTCGAACACCCGAATGACGGAGTCAGAGTCCGTTGCCTTACCGCTTGGCGACGCCCCAATATGTGGAAAACGAATTCGTTTTACTTGCGTTATTTTATCAAACTTTTTTTTATTTGGCAAGCGTGTTCATACCTTTTTCAAAACTTTTTTCATTTTTCGATAAAAAATCCCCTAGGCTTTTCTTTTTCGCACCTCTCTATATTTTATGATACTTAAAAAAAGGAGCTTTTATGTTTTTATCCGATCTTGTAAAAAAAGAAATCTATTCGAAAAACGAGTGTAAAGGCGTTTGTTTAGGCGTAGGCGTTTCCTTAAAAACCAACGCCGTCAAATACCTTTTATGCACTTGCAACAAGCAGAGCAATTCCCCCGACTTCGCCTTGCCCATCTCCGCTGTTCTCTCCGTAGCCGACAAAATCCGTTTACGCTCCTTACGCGCCGTTCCCCCGAAAAACTGCGTCCGATTTTTTCCTTCTCTCCCCGTCTATACCTTTGACGGACGGTTTCTTGGCAAACTTACGGATATTGCTATCCACGAAAACACCGTCGCAAAACTTTTCCTTGACGGCCTTTCCCTTTCGCCTCGCGAAATCCTCGCCTGCGCCGATGCCGTTATTTTACGAAAAGAGCAGGCTTTTCCACTCGGTCAACGCATACCTGCCCCCTTTCAAGCCCGCTTTGCCAATAAAAACGAAACGGTGATTACAAAGTCCGTTTTACGCGCGGCAAAACGACAAGGCACGCTTGTAAAGCTGACCTTGTCTTTGCCCCCGTTCACAAGGCAATAACCCTATACCGCAACCTCGTATTTCGCCGATAACTTTAAAAGCGCGGCAAAGGTTTCGTTAATTCCCCGCAAATCCACCTCGCCAATCGCTTCCTTTTTTAGATACAAAGCAAAGATTTTGCCGATATCTTCCGCCTGCAAACGCTCTGCGGGCGAAAGGGGCGATTCCAGCACTTTTGCCAACAGTTTCTTCGCATACGAAAAACGCACGATGCTAGGCAAAGCTTGCCTTTCTTCCAACACCGAAGGTACTTGCAAGGCTGTATGCAATCTCGTCCGCACGAAAGCGTTCTCCTTATCCGGCAGAGCGAACTGCACCCGACGAAGCTGCTCCTCTTTTTTTAGCCGTCTTTCCTTTCTCTTCCGCCGCGCCCCATCTACGAACGCGACAAGCAACAACCCCGCTCCGCCGCAGGTAAAAAAGCAACCGACGGCAAAAAAGCCGACGGATAAAGGCGCCCCCGTCCAATACGCCGCCGTCAGCACCCCACCAAACGACGGCAACAAAAACGTAAAACAAATCCTCTTGCCAAGCAAGGCAGACAACCAAAGCAACCCAATTGCCACGCAAACCACGATACAAAGCGTGGTATTTTTTTCAATAAACTCGACCATACCCCCTCCTTTCCCTCGAGTATTGCCGAAAATCTAAAGATAATTTTGTCGTTTATCATCGAATCTTATCAAAAAAAGAAAGAGGCAGGTATGAGATGAACTCTCCCCGCCCCTATGTTTATTCGACGTCCACGGCAAAGCCGCGTTTGATATTGACGATGGTGCAACGAATCGATTTTTCTTCCCGTTTCAAAATTTTCGCCACCGCCATTCGGTATAACTGCAGCTGCGGCGTATACTGCGCAAGCAGCCCTTGCGCGTCCTTACCCGAATACTTATAATCGATAATCCGCACTTCTTCCCCAACCGCCAACAAGTCGATCGCGCCTTGGAAAATTATTTGCTCCGCTTCCGTCGCCGCCGTCTTTGGCAGCCCACGGAATTTTACATAGGTTTCCAAGGCGGGCAACGCCACCAAAAATTGCTGTTCTTTGTACAATAGACAATCCTTCAGCTCGTAAAAGACGTCGTTTTGTAAAATTTCCACCAGTTTTTCCGCGTTTAAATAGTTTGCCTGCCCGTCAAAGCCTAAAAGGCTTTCCTGCACGATGGCAAGCAAAGTTTCCTTATCCATACTTCCTTTCGAAACCTCCAAACGGGAAAAATCAAAATTCTCCAAAAAGGCATGGTAGGCAATCCCTCGCTCTCTCGCGTCGCCGTCGCGACCCTCGTCCTCCAAATCAAACAAAGTACCAAGGACAACCCTTTCCTTTCCGTACCCGACGTTCTCCACTCCGTCAATTTGCCGTTCGTCAAACGCCTCTTTGGAAAGAAGATGGGTTGCCGAACTTTTTACAGGCAAATTTTCACAACCCGTAAACGGATACTGCCATTTAAGCGCCGCCGCAATTTTTTCCGTCAAGCGTTCGCTGCTGGGCAATACCAAGGCTTGGCGTTCTTCCTTTTCCATTTCGTCCGCCAAAGCCGCCGCCTCGTACGGTTCCCAAACCTTAAAATCGGTCAATTCGGCGTACGAGCGGGCGTATTTGATATCGTTAAACGGCGTTTTTTCCTCAAACAGTAAATGCAATCCGTATTTTGCGCGGGTCAACGCCACGTAATACAAATTTAGACCGTCTTCCACCGCGCTCTTTTCCGATTTCCGTTCGTACAAAGCCCGCAAAAGCGTGGATTTTTTCGTCATTTTCTCCACGTCGTACGCCCGCGGTGCCAACCCGAATTTTTCTTCAACGTACACCTCGTCCCGATCAATGCCGTGGAAAGAGGTACTTAATCCGTCCACGATAACGACGGGGTATTCTAACCCCTTGGACGAGTGCATCGTCAAAACTTTCACTGCGTCTTCCCCGCCGTTTTCGTTATATTCGATTTCATAATCCAAATCGCGCAGCCGAGCCAAAAACGCGTGTACGGACATAGGCTCCGGCGAGGCGCTCTCGTCGATAAAACGGCGAATACGGTTTAAACACGCCGCCCCGTTTTCCCTCGAAAGCAAACGGGCTTCCATCTTCGTTTCCGAAATGATACGGGTCAACAATTCCCCCGCGTCAAGCACCCTTGAAAGCAGACGAACCTTCTCGTAATAGGCGTAAAATCCTTTCAGTTTATAACAAAGCTCACCCTCTCCTTCGTCTGCGTATCTGCGACAAGCACGGCGGAAAGTCTTTTCCATAGGATACGCAAGGCGAATTTTCGTCAACTCGTCCGCCGTCAAATTCCCCATTGAGGAAAGCAACGCACTGCAAAGCGGCACGTCCTGCTCGGCATTGTCAATCAAAGACAAAATATCCATCAACGTTTTTACTTCTGAAAAGGCGCATACGTTGACCGCCGCCGCGCTCGTAACGGGGATCCCCGCATCCGAAAGCTGCGCCACCGTCTCCACGATTTTCCCCCTTTTCTTCCTCGACAAAACGGCGATATCGCCGTACTCTAAAACCCGTTCTTTCCCAACGTCTGGGTCGAACCATTTACGCCCGCGCTCCGATTTTAATATCTCCAAAATTGTCGCCGTAACGCGGCTGTTTTTCCCCAAAGGCGCCTCTGCGTGCTCTTTCACCGAATACACGCCCCTGTCCTTTTTCTCTTCTGCCTCTTCCTTGCCCGTAAAATGCACCTGCACCCTTCCCGTGTAAGGATTGTAGCGTTCTCCGCCTTCCATCTTCGACGTAGCCTTATAATCGACGTCGCAATTCTCCTTCGTCATTACCTTTTGAAACTGCAAATTAACGGCGTTTAAAATCTCGCTTGCGCTACGGAAATTCTTCTGTATCGACAGGCTTTGCCCTACACCCGCCGCATATTCCTTCTGCTTATTGGAAAAATACTTCGACTGACTGCCCCGAAACCCGTAAATCGACTGTTTCTTATCCCCCACCAAAAACACGTTCTCTCCGCCAAGTCGGGAAACGATCGCGTCCTGCACAGGGTTGACGTCCTGATATTCATCCACGAACACAAAGCGGTATTTCGCTTGCAATTCCGCCGCCACGGCAGGATCGGAAAGCAAGGCAAGCGCCTTGTGCTCCAAATCGTTATAATCCAAAACGCCGCGCTCTTTTTTCAACTCCTCGTATTTTTCGTCAAAACGCAAAAGGTATTTTGCCAAAGCGCGCGCCGTCCGAGCCGACTGCAAATACGCCGCCAACTCCTCGTCCTTTTCTCCAAGCCCTGAAAAGGCGTCCTCGTACGCCTTAACGATACGATCCTTTAAAAAACCAAGCTTTTTCGATTTTTCAACAAACTCTGCACTCTCTTTATCCTGCTTAGAAAGTCTATTCACGGTAAATTTGGGTTTCCCGATCCCCCGCGCAGCGAACAAATCGTCTGCCTTACAAAGTTGTTCCACCCAAGATATCAGTTCACAGCAAAGCGCCGTTTGCGCCTTTGCCCCTACGTTTTCAAACCCCTCTTTTTCCCGTTCTACCTGCTCGGCATAGTAAGAAAACTTTTCTTTTATAAGACGGAAAAGCTCGTCCATTACCTTGTAAAAGCTTTCCTCGTTTTGTTTCACGGAAAACTCTAAATACCCCTTATAATCCTCCCGAATCCGCAATTTCTCGTACAATTCGTGAAAAATTCTACGCAGCGCATTATCACTCTTTTTTCTCCAATACACGGACAAAAGGTGCGCAAAATCCTCCTCTTGCGATTCGTAGCCCTCTTCCAAAATCGAATCGAGCGCCTCGTTTTTAAGGGCAACCCCTTCCGCATCGTCGCTGCCGATGACACGAAAAGCGTTATCCACGCCCGCCGCGAAAAAGTGCGTACGAATCAGCTTTGCGCAAAAGGAGTGGATAGTGGAAATATCCGCCGTCGGCACTTCGGCAAGCTGTTTTTTAAGTATCGCCCGCTTTTCCTTGGGCAGATCTTTTTGGTTGATCGTCTCTATCAGCTTTTTAGACAGTTTTTCCTTCATCTGCGCCGCCGCTTTTTTGGTAAAGGTAACCGCCAAAATTTCTCCCACGCCGACTCCGGACTGTACGAGACGGATAATTTTTTCAATCATAACCGTCGTCTTGCCGCTGCCGGCAGACGCGGACACGATTACTTTTCCCTGCGCGTCAATGGCGCGCTGTTGATCGGGTGTAAATCCCATCTCGTCAATCCTCCTTTCCGTACTTTTCCTTCTTTGCAATCTCGGCAATCGCCGTCGGTTCGATTTTTCCTTCCTTGCGCCGCGCAGAATTTTCCGTCGTAAACCCGCACATACCGCCGTATTTGCAATATTCGCAGCTCCCCTCGTAGGGCGACGGGGCAATATACCCCTCTTTCAATTCTTTACACGCCTTTCTCGCCGCGTATACCGAATAGTCCACGAAATTGGAAAAATCCTCCTCTTCCATTACCCGTTTTGCGCGCGCGTTGTTCTTCAACGAAGCAGGGAAATACTCGCTTTTTTCCGTCTCGGAAATATTTTCATCCCCCGCGCGAAGCGCCGCCTCGCTGCCGTTTAAAAACCCACGCATGCGAAACCTCCCGTCCTCTTCCCCGTACTCCAACGAGGCAGGGAAATAAAACACCCCCGCAGGCTTTTTCTCCCCTTTCAAAGTCGACATATACAGCTGCATTTGCAGTTTTCGCCCCGTGTAATAGGACAGCGCACTGTCGTCGATTTTGCCCGTCTTATAATCGATAACGCGGACGAACTCCTCCGTCTCGTCCACTCGGTCCACTTTCCCACGGAAAAACTCTCCTCGCACCTCTTTTTCCGTCGCCTTGACCGTATATTTCGAATTTTTGACCTGTTTAAACACGGCGACCGCCGCTTCCGCACCCTCTTTTAATAACTTTTCCAAAAAGTACGCGCCCGAAGCGGTATCCTGCTGCATGGCGTATACCGACGTCCGCAACAGCTCTCCGCCTACTTCGGTTGCATATTTGCGCATATCTTCTTCCGAGGCGATTACATCGAGTGCTTTCGTCACTTTTTCCAGCAACAAATGCACGAAATTCCCCGAATCGACGGCGAGCACCACCGCCTCTTCCCGATTTTGCAATTTCAAACCTCTTTCCGCAAAATGACGGAAAGGGCAAGAAAAATACTCTTCCAACGAAGTCGGGGAAATTCTCCCGTCTTTAAAAAACAGGTTTTCTCCCTGTTCAATCGATACCTGCCCCCCTCGTTTTATCAAATATTCGTCCATTTCATGCACGCCGATACTCTCGAGCGCCTCGTAAAGGGAGGAATATTCTTCTCGCAAGCCCTCTTGCGCCGAAAGCCGTTTTTTCTCAAAATCTTCCTTTTCAAGCAAGAGTTGCCGAATCGCAGGCGTTACCGCCCCGCACTTATACGCAAAGTCCTCTTTTTCGTATTTCTTTCGCCGTAATAATCGCCCGCCGTTTTCCTCGCAAAATAACCCGTCGATATAACGGAAGATTTCGCTGATAGCAGGCTCGTCCCCGCCCGAAGAAAGCGGATAGGTAAGATACAAACGCTTGTAAAAGGTACAAAGATTCAGCCCCACGCTTTCACGGGTGCGTAAATTAACTTCCGCAACGGTCGGCTCTAACAGCGATTTTACCTCGGCAAGCCGTTGCAATTCCCGATCGGAAATCATCGCGGTATCCGCTGCCGCATACGGCACTTCTTCTGTCATACCCAGCGCAAACAACACGCCCACCTTCTCAATACGGCTCTGCGCAATGTCCCCTACGAACACCGCGTCCGACTTTAAGGGAATCAAGGAAATCTCCGTTGCGTCCAAACCGTTTTGCAATACCGTTTCAAATTCGGCAACCGTCATTTCCTTGTCGCCCGTAAGCAAGAGCGCCTCTTTTAAAACGCCTTCCATCGCCGACGAAATTTGAGCAAGATAGCTTTTTTGCGAAAGGTCGTCTAAACTCCTCTCCAACTCTTTCAAGGTTCTTTCCGCCTCAAAATCTTGCATAATTTTGACGATTGCGGCACAATATTCTCGACCCTGCCCCCTTGCTTTTATATTTTCCGTAGCTTTTAGCAACCGTTGCCGCCCCGCTTCCAAACGGGCAATTTCAAAGTTTTTTTCCACCGCCTCTCCCGTCTTTATCGGGCGCTTTGCCCCGCCGCGGTAGTTGGCAAATTTCAAAAGATAATTTCTATACTCGTCGCTTTCCCCAAAAAAGAGGTTTTGCGTCAACGCCTGTACGGACGAAGGGGTAAACCGTTCGCGCACCACGCGCAGACAAGCAAGCAAAAACGCCGATAACGGGTGCCGTTTTAAAGAACGTTTCTCGTCGATAAAAAAGGGAATCCCGTATTCGGCAAAAACCTTTTTCACTTGCAAGGCGTATCCTTCTGCCGAGGGTACGAGCACGGCGATATCCCGATACCGCAGGGCGGGCGTTTCCGCCATCTCCCTACGAATTTTCGCCGCCGCGAACGCAACCTCCGCGCCTTTATCCGCCGCCTCGAAAATCCGCACGTTATCCGTATAGCGAGGCGGATTTTCCTGCAACGGTTCAAACAAGCCCTTCCGCAAGACCTCCGCCTCTCCCAAAAGCGGTGTACCCAGATATAAAGTACGGGTTTTTCCGTATTCTTCGCATACTTTAAGAAAGGTTTCCTTGCCACGATTCGTATACAATTCTTCCTCGCCCGCGCAAAATACGCCGACTACGTTTTCCGCCGTCTCTAAAACGGCACGCACCGCCTCGCAAATTTGTGCCGTGAAGGACGGAAAACAAAGGAAAAACACGTTATACCCCTTCAACAGCCCCTCTTCGCGAATACGCTTGGGCAATAAGGAAAGATACTCGCTTTCATCCAAATATCCGTTTTCCTTTAAAAACGCCGTATACCCCTCGTAAATTTCGGCAAGGTCGGCAACCTTGCTTTTCAAAGTGTCTTCCGCCAATAACGCAAGACTGTCTTTAAGCGTCGTCGGGGAAACGTTGGACGCGGACATCTGCGCCAAAGTCTCGTATACGCAGCGCGCGTTATTTCCAATCCCCGAAAGGGTGGTAAAGCATTGCAACTTTCCTTCCCGTTGCAGCCTTGCCATCACTTCGCCGACCGCCATCACCGAACCTTGTTTGCTGATGGCGCGCCCTTCCGTCTTTACGAACCTTGCAAAGGTGGAAACGGAAGTAGAAAGCGTCCCCCCCATACGGGAAAGCAGGGCGCGTTCGGCAATCAGCGTCAGTCTATCTTCGCAAAAAATCAAATTCTTTCCGCCCGTTTTTTCGTAAGCCTCGGCGTATTTTGCAACCTCTTCCATACATTCGGATAAGGTATACGCCTCAATCACCGTCCGCATATTGCGCCCTCCTCGTTCTTCTTTCCTCTATTATAGCATATTCCAAGGCAAATTTTCAGCTTTTTTTCACAATATTTTTCAAGAAATCTTAATTTTGTTTTTACAAATCGGAAAATATGTGCTATAATAAAAGAAAAGCAGTCATTTTACGGCGTAAAGTCCTTACGCCGCCTACGGAGAAAGATATGAAAGCAAAAAAACTCATCCCCGCACTTGCCTTAGCGTTGGGCGTTGCCACCCTTGCAGGATGTTCGGCAGGCGACCAAAAATTAGCCTTCCAACCCTACTGGAACCAAGCCTCCCTCGTCTATCAAGATATTGACGAAACGATCGAATACGAAGTAACTTTCGAAGAAGCTTCGGGCGCAAGCGCGTTGGGCTACACCTTTTCCTACGACACGGGGGTATACACCACCCATCTTAAAAGCACGACGGTAGACGGCAAATCCGCCTACGAATATACGACCAGTCTTGAAATCAAGGTAAGTTACGAGTTTGGCGGCGAGAAAAAAGAATTTATCGACACGACTTCTTCGAGCGTCGTTTTCCTTTCCACCGAATCCGCCCTTCGCCCCCTCGAATCGCACGTGGAAATTATCAACCACAGCCCCAACAACAAAGTAGGCGGCACGATCGAGTCTTGTTATAGCGAATTGAAAGCAAGTTGGGATACCACCTACGATAAAGACGGCAACGGCGTTTGCAAAATCACCAACAATGCCAACGGCAAATCTTCCTCGCACGAGTTTGAAAGAGACGAAGATTTGACCTTCGTAGACAAAGAACAGCTCGTCGTCGCGCTGCGCGCGCTCAGCACTTCGGTTACTTCGGGCAAGGTGGAAACCTACAGCCCGTTTGCTTACGACGTGCAAACCCTTAGATTTAGCTTCGGCGACGCAACCAGCCAACAATTCAAATACACCTTAAACGGCGAACAGGTTAAAAAGCCTATCAGCTACCGCGCGGCGACCGTAACGATAGAAGCGAATAATCCCGGCCCTTCGCAAACGATTTGGATTGCGTCTTCGGCAGAAAGCCAAAACAACGCAAACCGTAATATCATGTTGCGTATGGAAAACCCCTATTCGTACAATATGGGTAAAATGGTTTACAATTTAAAATCGATTACCCGCGCTGAATAATTTAAAAGACAAAACTGCGCAAGCCACGACGGCTTGCGCAGTTTTTTTGCGTAAAAATCAAACAAAACGTAAAAAAATGCAAACAAAAAAGTATTTACAACCCCTAAAAGGGTATGCTATACTGAAAGCAACCTTATTCCCTTTCCTGCTTTCGGTACTGCAAGGGAGTAAGATGGGTATGCTTTTTAAACAAGTCGGAAAAACGGCTAACGCAGGAAAACCCCAGCGAATAGGCAATTTCCTCTACCGTATGTTCGGTGGAGCGCAAAAACTCCTTCGCTTTTTCCAATCGTACGTCGATAAGGTACCGATAGGGAGATTTGCCCGTCCGTTTTGAAAACAGCGTCGTAAAGTACGCGCGAGAATATCCAAACGAATCGGCAAGGGAAGCAATGTCGATATCTTTAAAATAGTTTTCCTCCAAATACCGAAGCGCCGTTAAAAATACGCTTTCTTCCGATTGACTTTCCTGCCTTTTTCCAGGGCTCTGGATAGAAGAAAGCGCATTCAAAAGCACTTTTAAGCTACTTACCTTGTCGCAAATCTCGTCGTCGAGGGCTTGACGCAGGGCTTGCAATCCGCTCGCTCGGTATTGCATAGAAAGCAACTCCGTCGTTTCTTCAACGAGTTCTTTTGCAAACTCCCCTGCAAAGCTAATCCAGCGATACGACCAAGGCTCGTCCTTGTCGGCGCGATAGGTAGTCACCTCCCCAGGTAAAATCAAAAACGCATCCCCTTTTGAAAGGGCGGTTATTTTCCCCTCTCTTTCGATCTCCCCCTTGCCCGACTCGATAAAATGCAACAAATAATAGGGTCTTACGGCGGGGCCAAAAGTATGCGAGGGCGGCGTTTTATGCCAACCTATATCACAAACGTACAGGGGCGATGACCCACCTTGCGAAAAGGTCAATATCTTTTTTTCGGCGTTGGAAAATAAAATTTTAGACAGCATATTCCTTCCCCTTTTCAAACAAAACGTGAAATCTTTGTGTTATTTAGTATAGCACACGAAAATAAAAAAAGCAAGGAGAAAAAACAAAATGAAAGTTACTTTTTTAGGCGCAGGCAGCACGGTATTTGCAAAAAACGTACTCGGCGACTGTCTTTTGGCAGAGGGTTTGCCGCAATTTGAAATTGCGCTTTTGGACATCGATCCCGATCGTTTGGACGAATCCTACGTACTTATCAGCGCCCTGCGCGATAAATACAAACCCGCTGTAACGGTTAAAAAATACCTCGCTACCGACGAAAAAGAAACGGAAGAAGCCTTTAAAGACGCTACCTACGTCGTCAACGCGATTCAGGTCGGCGGTTACGAACCTTGTACCGTAATCGATTTTGAAATTCCTAAAAAGTACGGCCTTCGCCAAACGATCGGCGACACGCTCGGTATCGGCGGCATTTTCCGCGGCTTGCGCACGATTCCCGTCATGAAACGCTACGCCGACATTATGGAAAAGGTCTGCCCCAACACCCTTTTCCTCAACTATTCTAACCCCATGAGTATCCTTTCGGGGTATATGCAACGCTATACGAAAGTCAACACCGTTGGGCTTTGCCATTCCTGCCAAGTCGTTACGCAGTCCCTTGCCGAATGGTTGGATATGCCCAAGTTAAACGAAACGACTTACACCTTGGCGGGCATCAACCATATGTGCTGGATGCTGAGCATTAAAGATAAAGACGGCAACGATATGTACCCCGCTTTAAAAGAACGCTTTAACGAAGTAAAACCCCAAAACGACCTCGTACGTTTGGAGATAATGAACAGATTCGGCTATTATAACACCGAAAGCAGCGAACACACCGCCGAATATCACCCTTACTTCATTAAAAAAGACCACCCCGAACTTATCGAGCGTTTCAATATCCCCCTCGACGAATATCCCCGTCGCTGCGTAAACCAAATCCGCGACTGGAAACAGCAAAGGGAAGATATTATGAAACCCGAAAACATCAAACACGAACGCTCGCGCGAGTACGGTTCTCGCATTATGGAAGCGTGCGAAACGGGGGTTCCTTATAAGATTTACGGCAACGTACAAAACACGGGTCTTATCACCAACCTGCCCGCCAACGCTTGTGTCGAAGTCCCCATTATGGTCGATTCGAACGGTATGAACCCTTGCGTCGTCGGCGATATTCCCGACCAGCTTGCAGGGCTGAATATGACCCATATCGCCGTACATAATATGACGATCCAAGCCGCAGTTACGGGTAAGAAAGAATACATCTATCAAGCAGCGTACCTCGATCCGCACACCCGCGATCAGTTGACCTTGGACGAAATCAAGTCCCTTTGCGACGACCTTATCGAGGCGCACGGCGACTGGCTCCCTAAATTTGAATAATTCTTAAAAACAAAAAAGTGCAGGTTTACCGCCTGCACTTTTTTATTTACTCTTTTTTCTCAGCGCCAAATACAAAACCTTCGTCGTATTCTCGTCCGTTTTCACCTTTTCGGAAATTTCCACGCCGCAAACGACAAGCACCTCTTTCCCTCTTGCCACAACGGGCAAATACGCTCGCTGTGCAACGGGAATTTTTTCCTCGTTGAAAAACTTTTTCAACGTCTTTTCCCCGCCGCCAAACCGCGCGATCGTATCCCCTTCTTCACGAAAACGAAACCGTTCCTCGCCCGTTAATTTGCCTTTATCTATATACAGTGTACGGAACGGAAAATCACTTTCTATCGACCGTGTGTCAACGATAACCTCATACCTGCCCCCGTCAAACCCGATTTCGTTAAAAAGTTTTTCCTCGCCCCTTTCCTCTTTTTCTTCCTTTTTCAAATAAAACGCAACCCCGTCGTTTCGCTTTTCCGCCTCCACGCCTTTGGGTAGGCTCAATTTCGCCCCCCGCTCTTTTTCCTGCAAGCAAAAGGCGTCCTCTAAATGGGTAGCGGTATAGTCCTTTTCAATCCCCAGCCCCTTCATTGCCTTTAAACAAGCGCGTGAAAACAAAGGTTTTTCTTTGCTGAAAAGAACGGTATACCCATCCTCTTCGGCAACCAAAAGCGTTTCTGACAAGCGCTGTAATAATTCGTCGTCCTCCGCACAAAGTCTTGCAAACCGCACGAGGTTCCCCGCTGCGCCAGGCACCGACTCTTCCAAGCTCGGCAATACTTCCAAACGAAGCTTATTGCGGGTGATTTCTTTGTCGAAATTCGTGCAATCTTCCCGATATTCCAATCCGTACTCTCGTACGTACGCCTCGATTTTTTCCCTCGTCCAGGACAAGAACGGCCGAACGAACCGCCCGTCGATTTCCGTCATGCCCTTTACGCCCGACAGCGTGCCGCGCGCAAGACGAAACAGCACCGTCTCCGCCTCGTCGTTTACATGATGCGCCGTCGCCAAAAAATCCGCTTTCCCCGTTTTTAAAACCTCGAAAAACGCCTCTTTACGAAAATTCCGCGCCGCCGTTTCCAAACTGACTTTTTCCCGCTTTGCCCGCGCGATACAATCCTCGTCAAAACGGTAAAAGGGCAAACCGTATTTTTTAGAAAGGGATTCTACGAAGGCAGCGTTTTCCAAACTCTCTTCGCCGCGAATCCCGTGCTGACAATGCACGATAGACAAGGAATACCCGTATTCTGATTGGCAGTCTTTTAAATACCGCAAAAGGGCGACGGAATCCTTTCCGCCGCTAACCGCTACGCATATTTTTTTACCCAAAAAGGCCTTCCAATCCAGCATACGATTTTTCCTTTTTCAACCCTTCTTTGTACCATTATATACCAAAACGCGGAAGAAGTCAATTCTTCCGCGTCATAATCTAGTCCGCCTTTCACGCTTTTTCTTTTCCAAAATAAGCGTTTAGATACATTTGCCGAATCTCTCGCACCAACGGATAGCGGGGATTTGCGCCCGTGCACTGGTCGTCGAACGCGTCCTTGCTCATCTCGTCCACGCTCTCTAAAAACGCCTCTTTTGAAACCTTGTCACCAAGCGCCTCTTTGATCGTTTTGGGAATTTTCAATACCCGCTGCACTTCCTCGATTTTTTCTATAAGCGCGGTAAATACTTCCTCATCCGTACTCCCTTGACAGCCAATATACCTTGCCACCTTTGCATAACGATTTAAACAGTCGGGATACGCGTATTGAGGAAAAGTCCCCATCTTTTCAGGGCTGGGAACCGCGTTAAACTTCATTACCTCGATCAAGAGCAACGAGTTTGCCATACCATGCGGCAAATGCCACCTAGCGCCCAGCTTATGCGCCATCGAATGGCACACCCCCAAAAAGGCGTTTGCAAACGCCATACCTGCCATCGTTGCGGCGTTCGCCACCTTTTCCCTTGCCAAAACATCCCCGCTCCCTTTCTCAAACGCGCGGGGCAGGTACGAGATTAACAGTGAAATCGCCTCGTAAGCCAACCCGTTTGTAAAATCGGACGCCAATAGCGACCCCACCGCCTCTACTGCGTGCGAAAGGGCGTCAAACCCCGCGTACGCCGTCAATTTTTGCGGAATATCCAACGTCAATTCCGCGTCGCATATCGCCACGGTCGGCATCAATTCATAATCAGCAAGCGGGTATTTATGCCCCGTATTCTCATCTGTAATGACGGCAAAAGGAGTAACTTCACTCCCCGTTCCCGCCGTCGTCGGCACGGCGTAAAAAATCGCCTTCTGCCCCATTTTCGGAAAGGAAAATACCCGTTTTCGGATATCCATAAACCGCAAAGCAAGATCCTCAAACCGCACGGAAGGATGCTCGTACAAAACCCACATTACCTTTGCCGCGTCCATCGGCGAACCGCCGCCCACCGCGATTACGACGTCGGGCGCAAAGCTTTCCATCCGCTTCGCCCCCTCTCTTGCGCAAGCCAAAGTCGGGTCGGGCGTAACCTCGAAAAATTCGGTATGCACAATCCCCAACGCGTCCAGCTCGTCCGTAACCTTTTTCACCATACCGCTTTGATACAAAAATTTATCCGTAACGACGAACGCCCGACGGCGGTGATACCCCGACTTTCCCAGCTCGGCAAGCGCCGTTTTCAAACACCCACGCTTAAAATACACCTTTTCGGGCGCACGGAACCACAGCATATTCTCCCGCCTATGCGCCACCGTCTTGATATTGACAAGCTCGCTTATCCCAACGTTTTCACACACGCTGTTGCCGCCCCAAGAACCACACCCTAAGGTTAACGAAGGCGTCAAACGGAAATTATATAAATCTCCAATCCCACCCTGCGCCGCCGGCGTATTGACAAGAATTCGGCAAGTCTTCATACGCTCGCAAAAATCGTTTAACCCCGCGCTATTTTTCCTCTCGTCGATATAAATCGCCGCCGTATGCCCAAACCCGCCACCGCGCACCAATCCTTCCGCAACGTCCAACGCCTTAGACAAATCCTCCGTCTTGTACGCCGTCAACACAGGGGAAAGCTTTTCCATCGAAAACGGCTCTTCCTCGCCGACTTTCTCCGCTTCCACCACCAAAACCTTGGTATCCTCTCGTACCTGTATCCCTGCAAGCTCGGCAATCCGCCGCGCGCTCTGCCCAACGATTTGTGCGTTTAAGCCCTTTTCGCCAAACATCACCTTGCGCAATTTTTCCTTTTCTTCTCCGCTTAAAAATACACAGCCTTGCGCCTGCATTTCTGCTTTGACCTCTTCGTAAACGGACTTCACGACGACAATCGCTTGCTCGGATGCGCAAATGACCCCGTTATCAAAAGTCTTCGAATGCACGATCGACGAAACCGCCAAACGAATATCCGCGCTCTCGTCGATCACGGCAGGCGTGTTCCCTGCGCCCACCCCAATCGCAGGTTTTCCCGAAGAATACGCCGCGCGCACCATCGCAGGCCCGCCCGTCGCCAAAATAATATCCGATTCCTTCATAAGATAAGCGGACAACTCCACCGACGGATCTTCAATCCAGCCGATAATATCCTTCGGTGCGCCCGCCGCCACCGCCGCGTCCAACACGACCTTCGCCGCCGCAATCGTGCATTTTTTCGCCCGCGGGTGCGGGGACATAATCAATCCGTTGCGAGTTTTTAAACAGATCAACGCCTTAAAAATCGCCGTTGACGTCGGGTTGGTAGTCGGAATCACCGCCGCCGCCACTCCGATCGGCTCGGCGATACGCACGTAGCCACCTGCCTCGTCCTCCTCGATAATCCCGCAGGTCTTTTCGCCTTTATAGCGGTTATAGATATACTCTGCGGCGTAATGGTTTTTAATTACCTTGTCTTCCATGAGCCCCATGCCCGTTTCTTCCACCGCCATTTCGGCAAGCGGAATCCGCGCGGCAGCGGCAGCCAACGCCGCCGCCTTAAAAATTTCGTCCACTTTTTCCTGTGAAAAAACGGAAAAGTCCACCTGCGCCGCGCGCACTCTTTTGAGCAGCGCTTGCAAATTTTCTTTCCCGTTTTCGTTTTCCGTTTTGGTATGCAATTTTTCCGTCATACTCCCTCCCGCTTTTCGCCCGTAACCAACGCAAAAAGCGAGAACGAGCGTTTTATTTCAAATCGTTCGTCTTGTACAACTTTGCCGCCAGCATCGCAAGCGACGCCGCCAAATCCTCCGTCTTTAACAGTATATCCTTAGGCACGCGCAAGGGCGCAGGCGCAAAATTCCAAATTGCTTTGATACCTGCCTCCACCATTTTGTTTAAAACCTCTTGCGCCGCTACCTTGGGCACGGTAATAATCCCAATGCGGATATTATGCTCTTTGACGAATTCTTCCATTTTTTCCAGCGGCATAATTTCCTTGCCTGCCACTTTCGTGCCTACCAGCTTTTCCGAAACGTCAAACGCCGCCAAGATATGCAGCCCGTTGCTTTTAAACCCCTCGTACCCAAGGAACGCGCGCCCTAAACCGCCCGCGCCCACGATAATGGCGTCGGAAAGATTATCATAACCTAAAAATTTTTCAATGTCTACGATCAATCTGCTGATGGCAAACCCAAGTCTAGGTCTGCCCGGCTCGGAAGACACCAACGCAAGGTCCTTTCGTACAAGCACCGACGATACGGAAATATTTTGCGCAATTACCGTCGAGGAAATGTATTGCGCCCCCTTGGAACTTTCTTCCTGTAAAAAATGCAAATATAACGGCATGCGCCATATCGTCGCTTTGGAAATTTCTCCCGATTCTTTCGTTTCTATCTTGTCCGACATTTTTCTTTCCCTCGTTTTTTTTTATTATATCATATATTATCGATAAAATCAAGCGAATAAAAATAAAAGACGGAAGAAACCCCCGTCTCTTATTCCTTACAATCTGCCAAGATAATGATATTTTTTGCGTTTAAAGAACAAGAACACCCACGAAAGCGCCGCCGCCATAAACTCGGCAACGATAACCGAATACCAAATCCCGTCCAAACCCCAAAGCAAAGGCAACAACATAACCGCCGCCACTTGAAAGACCAAGGTACGCAAAAAGGAGATAATCGCCGAGGTTACGCCGTCGTTTAACGCCGTGAAGAACCCCGAGGCAAAAATCGCCATCCCCATAAACAGGAAGGAAAAGGCAAAAATCCGAAACCCATCCACCGTCATTTTCAACAGCTCGTTATCATAGCCTACGAACATTTTGGACAAGGGCAAAGCCAACGCCTCGCCAAGCCCTAACATCGCCAACGACCCAATCGCCACGAGCACCGTGCTTTTTTTCAATAATCCACGCAGCTCGAAATGATTCCTTGCCCCGTAGTGGTACCCAACGACGGGCGCTACGCCGATGGTATACCCCAAAAACGCCGCCGCGAAAATAAAGCTGACGTACATCAACACGCCGTACGCGGCAACCCCGTTTTCGCCAGCGTAGGCTAAAAGCTGCATATTGTACAGCATCGCCACCACGTTCATCGAAACGTTGCTCATAAACTCCGACGAGCCGTTCACGCACGTTTTTCCAATCGCCCAGCCGCTAAATTTCGTTTTCCCAAGCCGCAACAGACTTTTATTTTTACAAAGGAAATAACAAATCGGAATCACGCCGCCGACGAATTGACTTGTCGCCGTCGCCAACGCCGCGCCGACGAGTTTATATTCCTGCGGCAATAAAATTACCAATACGGCGTCTAAAAGAATATTCGTTCCCCCCGAAACCAGCGTTGAAACCAGCCCAAGTTTGGGTTTTTCCGCCGTCACGAAAAAGCTTTGGAACATCATTTGCAGCACGTAAAAAGGCAATCCGCAAAGCAATATCCGTCCGTAAAGGACGGCTTTATCCAATACCGATTCGCTCACCTGTCCTCGTCCAAGAAAAACGGCAATCGGGCGCAAAAAGAGAAAGGATATCACCCCCAGCACAACCGACAACACCACCGCCGTATAAACGAGCAAAGAAAAATACTGATTCGCTTTTTCCTTATCCCCCTCGCCCATGGTTTTAGAGACCAACGCGCTGCCGCCCGTACCGAACATAAACCCGACCGTCGCCACAATCATAAGATAGGGAAAAATCAAATTAATCGCGGTAAACGCGTCCTTTCCCGCGTAATTGGACACGAACAACCCGTCCACCACCCCGTAAACGGAGGTAAACACCATCATCACGATAGAGGGCAGGGTAAAACGCAACATTCGCCCGTAATTAAAATGATCGGAAAGCCGTATCCGCATAACATACTCCTAAAAAAATGCTCGTACGCGCGCGCACCGTAAAAGCATAATACAAAACGCCCCTTTTGTCAAGGATTTACACCGCCTATCCCAACTTCTCTCCTTATTATTTAAAAACGCCGACCAAGGGTCGGCGTTTTTCATCCAAGCAAAGCCTGCAACAGCTTTGCTTTCAGTTCTTGATTTTTTCCATACGCGCGGGGAATTTCCCCCTCCACGGGAATATCCAATACGATTTTCCCGCCTTTCAACACCACGACCCTTTGCGCAAGCGCGCACGCTTCTTCGATATCGTGCGTTACCATCACCGCCGTTTTTTTCTTTTCCCGCCACAATTTCGCAAACACCTCTAAAAGACGAAGTTTTAACGCAGTATCCAGCGACGAAAACGGCTCGTCCAAAAGCAGCAAGGGCGCGTCGGACAAAAACGCCCGCGCGATACTTACCCTCTGTCTTTCCCCTCCCGACAGTTTCGTAGGGCGGGTATTTTTCAGCTCTAAAATCTCCGTTTTTTGCAAAATTTCGTCGATATCCTCGTCCCTGCCCCCTGCATATCGCAAATTCTCTGCCACCGTCAAATTGGAGAGCAGCCTCGGCTCTTGAAAAATATACCCCACTTTTTTCGGCACGTCTAAACACTCGCCCTCGCAACCAATCAAGCCTGCCAAGATATTTAAAAGGGTCGTTTTTCCGCCCCCCGACTCGCCTAAAACGCAAAGAATTTCTCCTTCCTTAATTTCGAGTTCAAAATTCTCAAAGACCTTCTTTTCTCCGTACGATTTCGAAATAGACAGTTTCATTTCACCCTCCTTTCCACCGCCATCGCAATCAACGCAGTGATACCCTCCAATAAAAGCGCAAAAGCAAAAATTAGAATTACTAACGCGAACAAATCGGGCATTTCATAGGAAGCGCGCGCTTCTTGCATCAAACCGCCGAGACTTTCGTAGGTATAGGCAATCACCTCCGCAGAAACGACGAGCTTTAACGAAAAGGACAACGCCGCCCCGCCCTCACGGATAAGATAGGGGGAAATTTGCGGCAAATACAACGATAGAATCCGTTTAAAAATCGGCACGTTGTACACCTTACTCATCTCCGTCAACTGCCTATCCACTCCGCAAAGCGCCGTAAGCGTCGAAGTGTACAGCATCGGGAACAAGGACAAAAACGCCACCGCCACGGGCGCGTTTTCCGCCCCCATTGCCAACAATATAAGCAGCACCGCCAACACGGGCAAGGAGCGCAGCATCGAGGCAATCGGCGCAAAAAACCGCCGAAACCAAGGCAGCAGGTACGCAGCGACAGCAAAAACCACCCCGAAAACGAACCCCAAAACAAAGGCGATTACTACCCGCAAAAAGGTCGAGGAAAACGCCGCCCAAAACCAACTTTCCCCCAACAGTGCGACAGCTCGTTTTAAGCACACGGAAAGTGGCGGCACCAGCAAATCGTTCCCCGCCGCTTGGTAGGAAACCCACCAAACTGCGCCGAGCACGAGAAAGGCAACGCCGATTTGCGCCCCTCCTTTCCCCACTTCAATTAAAATTTTTTTCACACGCTTTTCCATACCCATTACAACCAATAAAAGCTTTGATGAACAAGGCTTGCCTTTGCAGGATCAATTTCGATTAGCTCTTTTAAAAACCCGTCGATTTTCCCCTTCGCCTCTTTTGCATATTCAAACTTAATCCCACAGCGCGCAATCGTTTCCGCCGACAAATTCTCCGCCGCAAACGCAGGCGTTACCCCTTTGTCCTCGTAATGCGACGCTACCGCCGCAAAAATCTCCTCGCCGCTTGCGGTGTACAACCAATTCCCCGCCGCCGCGATTTTATCAATAAACGCTTTCGCCCATTCCGCGCGCTCCGTCAACACCTCTTTTTTTGCCACCAACACCGCCTGTGGATAGCCAACCTCTCCGCTATTGCCGTTATACAGCGTCTGCAAATCCCCAACCAAGTGGAACTTCCCGCTCGCCGTCAACTTACTCACGTTGGGTTCGGGTACGAGGTAATATTCAAAACTTCCGTCAATCCCCGTAACCCCTTGCAAATTCACAAGCGAACCGCTTGCAGGGGTCCCCTCTTTTAATTCCTGCCACGCCACCTCTTGACGATTGAGCGCCGCCTTCATCGTCAACCCGGGCACGTTGTTAATTTTAATAACCCCCACCGTTTTCCCCTGCAAGGCAGCCAGGTTTTCTATTTTTTCCGAGTGCTTATTCGAAACGAGGTACATATTCCCCTGCGTTACCAAGCCCACCAATTTATATTCGTCCTTATCCACCTGCGTACTCGCCGTAGCGACGGGCAAAATGCAAAAATCCGCGTTTTTCGCCTTATCACGGTTTGTCACCTTCAACGCAATATCCACGTTACCGCCGATCACCCGATAGGTAACCCCGTCGGTCTCGGTATCCTCCGCCATGAGCTTCGCCATTGAAAGCGCAGGCGCACCGTCCGGCATATACACCGTAACTTCTCCCTCGGCAATTTCTTCCGAGCACCCTGCAAACGCGCCGCAAAGCCCTACCGTTACGCAAGACAACAATACCGCTATCCATCTTTTCATTTTCATATTTTTTCTCTCCTTTTAAATTTCCCAAACAGCGCCTTTACGGACACTCCGTTTATTTTCCCAAGTTTCCCCGTCAAAGCGTTCGTAATCTCCAAAGGCGCGTCAAGCGCCACCGACAAAATCGACACCCCTTTTTCTTTATAGGGTATCCCCATCCTTCCCAAAATCCAATCCCCATACTCGGACAAAAGCGCGTTCACCTTATCGCTTATCCCTCTGTCCGCCACCAAAATACTGACGATTGCAATCCGTTTTTCTTCCATAGCTCCCCTCTCGTTCCGCAAAAAAAGCGCTCTTTTGCCACGGCAAAAGAGCGCCTATCCTCATTTTATAGGCTTTTTCTTTGGAAAAGGCTTTGCCCGTTCCGCAGCAGAAGATACTCTTTTTACCGTCAGACCCTTCTTTCGGCTCAAATTTCTTTTTCAACCGCGCCCGCTTTTCATAACGCATACGCCGTCGCTAGTTATAGTATATCATATCTTTTTTATTTTTTCAATACCCTATTCTCAAAAAAATCGTCGTTTTTTAAAAAAAACAGTCGTTTTTCCCCACTTGCCCTTTCGGGCATATATTCTCCCCTTTTTAAGCACAAAAAAAAGGGGGCAAACGCCCCCCGTTTTTTATTCGCCTAACATAATCGTTCGAATCGAGTCGATTTCTTCTTGCGTAACCCCAATCGAAAGCATATATGTTTCCGTCTTTTCCGACAAAGTCTCGCCCTCGTACGATTTCAGCTTCGTCAAAAACTCTTGGAACATACCGCCGTATTCCGTCCCGTCGATACTATTCCTTTGTCCGTAGACGGAAAAGGAAGTAAACTCGTAATCGTGGATAAGGTCCGTTTCCGATACGCCGAGCAGAGCGTTCAATAAGAAAGCAACCGTTCCCGTCCGATCCGCGCCGCCCGTGCAATGCATATAGACAGGATAATTCTCAATATCCGCAAAGAACGAGAACACCGACTTAAAACTATCTTTCATGGAAAACGCCGAAGCGTACCCGCTAACCGTGATATATTCAAGCGTAGCCTCGGGGATAGGACTCTCGGTAAGATACCCCGACTCCTGACCGTAACCTCGCAAATCCAGTTCGGTCTTTATCCGCATCTCCTGCGCCATCGTAACCTTGCCTTCCGCCGTGAGATTGTGTTCATACGGGCCGTACGGAATCAACGCTCCGCCGCGGTAAATCAATCCCTGGGTGGTTGTTTTCCCCGATTCGGTTGCGTATCCGCCCAAATCCCGCACGTTAAAAATCCCGTCCACGCTCATAACGCGAGGCCCCAAAGAAGTCGTTTCAAACCCAGCTTTCGCCGTTTCTTTCACCTTGCCGTCCACGAGTGCGCTAACGCTGACTTGATATTTCGCGCCCTTGTACAAATTCCGTACGGCGACAGAGGTTTCACTCGCCGCGACGTCCACCCTCTTCAAATCCGATTTATCCGTCTTCGAATAATATTCCACTCTGTACCCAGAAACGCTTTCCAGCGAACATTCCCACTCGATGACGATATCCTGCGCGGAGTCTTTCATCCCCGTCAAATACCTACCCACGTCCTCACCGCGAGTCGCCAGCAAATACTCCTTTGCGTTTTCCGCATACGGATACACCGTCTCCGTCGGAGCGGTTATCGCAATATGTAATTCTTCCGTTCCCTCCGTCGTTTCTCCGCAGGCAGAAACTCCCACCGTCAAACAAAACGCCGACAACAGCGCCAAAGGTCTCCACTTTTTCATCGTAAGCGCCCTCCGTTTTTCTTTTAGTTTAGCATACCGCCCTTTAAAATGCAACCCCGCCAAAAAAAGATATCGGTTTTTGACATAATTTTCTTAAATTTTGAAAGCCGAATTATTCCAAAACCGCCTCTACGCGATGAATGGGCAATCCGCGGTCCACCCACTTTTGCTCGTATTCGGTTACGATGTTCCAATCAGGATTTCCGCCCTCGTGCAAATCGTAGGTTACCTTTTCAAGCGTAAAGCCGCAAGCCTTGTACTCTTCTAAGGAAAACTCGAAAAAATCCCGATCGTCCGTCTTTTGCAAGATCTTACCGCCCTTTTTCAACAGCTTTTTATACACTTCCAAAAAATTCCGATGGGTCAATCTTTGGTTTGCGTACCCCAATTTCGGCAACGGCGTGGAAAAATTAAGATAAATACAATCCAAACTGTTCTCGGGGATATAACAGGGCAAGCACTCTGCTCGAATATTCAAAAACCGAATATTTTCAATCCCCTGCTTTTTCACCTCTTCCATCGGCGTTAAAATGACGTTGCTCATTTTTTCCAAAGCCAAATAATTACAGTTTTTCTCTCTTTGCGCAAGCGCAATGACAAACCCGCCTTTGCCGCACCCAATTTCAAGCGCGACGGGCAAATCCGCCCTATCTTTACCAAACACCGCCTTATAATCGATCAGCGCGCGAAAATTTTCCGCCGCCTCTTTCATGTTCAAAATCCCGTTTGCCCCTTTGGCAAGCAAGAGCTCCCCGCACGCATCCATACGCGCGTCGAAGTTTCTCTTTTTTCTCATTCTCATCGACATAATTTTACCTTCTTACTTTCTCCCCGTGCTCCCAAAACCGCCTTCGCCTCTCACCGTCTCGCAAAGCTCGTCCGCTACGGTAAATTCCGCCTTTAAAAAGGGAGTTACCACCAATTGCGCAATTCTCTCTCCCGAAACAATTTTCTGTTCAACGGCAGAGTGATTATGCAACGCCACCATCACTTCCCCGCGATAATCCGAATCCACCACGCCGACCTTGTTGGCAGGCGCAAGCCCGCGCTTGCAGGCAAGTCCGCTGCGCGCGTAAATCAGCCCTGCATAGCCTTCGGGGATTTCCATTGCCAGCCCCGTTTTGATAAACTTCGTTTCCCCGGGCGCGAAAACCACTTCCCCGTCCGTTACCGCGTACAAATCCGCGCCGGCAGCCGCCTCCGACCCGTAGGTAGGCAACACCGCTCTTTCGTCCAATTTTTTCACCGCTATCGTAGGCATATTTTTTCTCCTTTGTCAACGCGGGCGTTCACGCCGCCCACCTCTTTCCGTTTTATTATACCAAACCAAGCAAAAAAACGCAAGTCTTTATAAATCTTTCCTCTTTTATTCTTTATTATTTATTTTTTCGTCATTGCGAGGCGTTCGCCGCGACAATCCTTGTTTCATTAAGAAATTGTTTCATCGCCTTGCTCCTCGCAATGACATTGTAACGTCGCAGATCGGCAGAACGATAGACAAGATTCAATGCATCCAGCCTTGCCTTATCCGTACACGTGCAAATCCCAATAATACGCTAAGAGCGGCGAGTACTCCTCTCCCAAATACTCCGCCGCAACCGTATCCGCTTTCAACGCGCGATACCGCTTTTCAGGGTCGGCGTACTCCGCCTCGTAATACGCGCGCACGATCGCCAAACGCTCCTCGGTCGACAACGCGTAATCCACGGTATACGGCGCCTTTTCCGCCGCCGAATTCTGTCCTCGGCTATAATGCAGATAAAACAAAAGCGAATCCCGCACCCACTCGATTTCCGCTTGGTATTTTGCCTCTATTTTCGCGCGTTTCAAATCCCAAAACCCAGAAAAATACACCCCGTTCCCAATCAAAGCCGCCTGCTCCTTTTTTAGTTCCTCTTCCATTTGAAAAAGCAACCGATTTTTTTTAAGCTGCGCCGTTTTTACCTCTAAAAGCTGTTCCTCGGACAATACCGAGAATTGTTCGGGGGTATAATTGATAATATCGATTCCTACCATACTTCCTCCTTATCTTGCAAAAGCAACCTCTGCCTCTACCGCCGAAATTTCCGCCTCTTTCGTGAAAACGAACTCCAAGCAAAAATTCTCGCCTCGTTCAAATACGTCGATTTCCACGCTCGTTTGCCCGTCGTCGCCCATATCGACAACCCTTTCAACAACGTGGCTCCCGTTGTAAATTCGACACAAAAATTCCCCTTGTCCACAAAAAATCAGCCGTTTCAAAGTCTTTCTTCCTTGCTTTCCAAAAGAAAGTCCGCCGCTTTTGAAAAAACTCTGTCCGTATACCTCACCGTGCGCCGTCAACTTTTTCAACCAATCCAAATTGTCTTCCAATATCGTAAACACCGTTCTAGCGCCGTCGCCGCCAAGGCTCTTAAACCCGTCCGCAAAGCACGCCGTCGGTGTCGCCCCGTCGAAAATAACCAACGTTGTATTCCCTCTCTTCTCGTCCTGATAACACAATAAAACCCTATAAGTCGGATAGTAGCCATGTCGTT
>JAZUCW010000152.1:0-1957 GCA_045639305.1 Candidatus Scatosoma sp. | reverse complement strand
ATTGACAAAGATAAAATCACACCACGGCGAGATAAACGAGGTCAACACAGTATAGACGATAATCGGCTTTGCCATCGGTAAAATAATCTTCCAAAACACCATCGGTTGATTGGCGCCGTCTAAAATTGCCGCCTCTTCCATCGCTTTGGGAACGGTATCAAAAAAGCCTTTACAAATATAATAGGAAAGCGCCGCGCTGCCCGAATAGACGAGAATTAACGCAAACAGCGAATTCGTCAACGACATCGCCTTTAAGATAAAGTATACTGCAATCATGCTCATAAACCCCGGGAACATACCCAAGACGAGCAACGCGTTCATAAGCGGCTTGCGCAAGCGGAAACGCATTCTGGATAAAGCGTAACTAACCATTAAGACAAACGCCGTTGTCAACGCGCAGGAAGAAAAGGAGACCAGCAAGGTATTCCCCAGCCAACGCGAAAAAATCGTGTCTTGAAAAAGCCTTGCAAAATTTCCAAACCCTAAGTGTAAATCCTTTGGGAACAGCGTATTGATAATCCCCGTGGACGGTGTTTCCCGAAACGCCGTATACACGAGATAGACAATCGGCAGCACCCACAACACCCCCAAAACAGCCAAAATTGCGTAGGTTAAGATATCCGAAGCAGAACGCCCCAATCTTCTTAGTTTTCTCATTGAAAAGCCCCCTCGTTCTTCGCTGCCGACGTACGGTTAAAGGTGATTAGCGACAACACCGAACAGATTACGAAAATAACGATACCGATAACGGACGCCACGTTATAGGTAGGATTTCTATCCGTCGTTAAGCGGTATAACCAAGTAACCAAAAGGTCGGTTGACTGCGCCTGCGTGCCGCCGCCGTAGTACACGTTGTCTACGGGTCCCCCGCCCGTCAACAGCCATATTACGTTAAAATTATTGATATTCCCCACGAACTGCGTTATCAAATACGGCGTAGTGATATGCAGCATATACGGCATCGTAATCGCAAAAAAGATACGCACTACCCCCGCCCCGTCGATACGCGCCGCCTCGTAATAATCGGTGGGAATATTCATTAAAATCCCCGAACTCATAAGCAGTGTATACGGCACGCCAATCCAAATATTGACGAGAATTATCATAAGACGGGGCAAAATAGAAAAATACCGCTGGTCCGTTAGCCATAGGATATTCGTCCCCAAAAGCTTATTTAGTATCCCGTCCCCGTCCAAAATCTTTTGCATCAAAAGCAGGGTTACGAACTGCGGTACGGCGATTGCTATCACGAATAACGTGCGCCAAAGCGCCTTTAACTTTATCCCTTTTTTATGGATTAAAAGCGCAATAATAAGCCCGAGAAAATAATTGGTAAAGGTCGCAAAAAACGCCCATACGAACGTCCAAAGCAATACCCGTAAAAAAACGAACGCAAAACCCGAAGTCCCGCCCGATAAGGAAAACATCGTTTTAAAATTAGCAAACCCCACCCAATCAAACAATTTCCCCGGCGGCATGTGCGCGTAATCGTAATTGGTAAAGGCGATCAGCACCATAAAGAGCAAGGGCATTACGGTAAAAATCAACAATCCCAAAAGGGGTAACGCAAGCAGCAGGGTATAAAATTTCCGATTAAACAACTCGTGAAAATCGTCTTGCAAGGTGGCAACCCTATGCCCCGAAAAAAGCCGCTTGTCGTTTTCATAACTCCCCTTTACGTTCATCCGCCAAATCGCAATAAAGAGCAACGTCAAAACGATACTGATAACCCCGTATAGCAAAATAAGAAAACTGTTGTCCCCTTTTATCTTTTCAAAAATTTGCAATTCCTCGTTCCAACGTTCCCCTGAAAGACGAGTCCCCAAATCCCCCGAAAATAAATGCAAAATATATCGCCCGCCAAAGAAGAGCGTATACAAGGTAAACAGGGCTTGTAGTGCCATATATCCAACACCCTTGGCAATTTGTCCCCTTGCTATCTGTCCAAAACCCATCA
>JAZUCW010000151.1:0-3322 GCA_045639305.1 Candidatus Scatosoma sp. | reverse complement strand
TACAAATTTATGATTATTTCAAGAAAATTGAGGAAAAAAAATGAAATTATTTTAAAGAAAATTTATTCCTTTTTAAAAACAGAAGAAAACTTGGTTATTTTCTTTGACTTTTTCCTTTTTGTGTGTTACAATAAAGGTCGTTAAATAGAGGAGCGGAAGAACATCAGTACCGCCTGCTATACAAGCGAGGACGCGCTTTATAACACGCAGGTCGGAAAAGGGTATCGCCGCCGAAGCGCAATTTCTCGTCCCTTTTGCGCTGGGCATACGGGAGAATACCCGTATGACTGTCACCGTACGTGAAGTGCTATTTAGTGTTTTCCCCCTTTTGAGGGATTATGTTGAAATGCTTTGCGACGGGTTTCCCCGTCTTTTATTTTTACAAAACCGATGCATTTTTTAAAGGAGAGATGATTATGAAAAATTTTAAAGTCGGCGTTATCGGCGCAACCGGTATGGTAGGACAGCGTTTTATGCTGCTTTTGGAAAACCATCCTTGGTTTGAGGTTACCGTTTTGGCGGCGTCCTCCCGTTCCGCGGGAAAAACCTACCGCGAAGCCGTTGGCGAAAAATGGGCGTTCGACGTGGCTATGCCTGAAAAATACGCTTCAATGACGGTTATGGATGCGGAAGCGGATATCGACGAAATCGCAAACAAGGTCGATTTCGTTTTCTGCGCCGTCAATATGGACAAAGCAAAAATTCGCGCCTTGGAAGAAACGTACGCAAAGAAAGAAATTCCCGTCGTTTCGAACAACTCGGCGCATCGCTTTACCGCAGACGTACCGATGGTTATCCCTGAAATCAACGCCGACCATTTGGAAGTTATCCCTGCGCAGAAAAAGCGTTTGGGAACGAAACGCGGCTTTATCGCGGTAAAATCCAACTGCTCGCTGCAATCCTACGTACCCCTCTTGCACCCCTTGAAGGCGTACGGGATTAAACAGGCGGCGGTCTGCACCTATCAAGCCATTTCGGGCGCAGGGAAAACTTTTAAAACCATGCCCGAAATTTTGGACAACGTAATCCCCTATATCGGCGGAGAAGAAGAAAAGAGCGAAAAAGAGCCCCTCAAAATCTGGGGACACGTGGAAAATGGCGAAATCGTTTCGGCTAGCGCGCCCGTTATTACGGCGCAATGCCTGCGCGTTCCCGTTTCCGACGGACACACGGCTGCCGTTTTCGTATCCTTTGAAAACAAGCCCGCAAAAGAAGAAATTTTGCGCGCTTGGGCAGATTTTAAAGGCGAAGCGCAAGCCCTCAAACTTCCCTCTGCACCCGAGCAGTTCTTACAGTATTTTGAAGAAGACAACCGTCCGCAGGCAAAACTGGACAGAATGGCAGGCAACGGCATGAGCGTTACGGTCGGCAGATTGCGTGAAGACGTCGTGTTCGATTACAAATTCGTCGGGCTTTCCCACAACACCTTGCGCGGTGCGGCAGGCGGCGCAGTATTGCTTGCAGAGCTGTTGGCGGCAAAAGGATATTTCGACTAAATAAACACAAAACCAAACGAAGGGAGAATACAGTATATCATGAAAGGTTTTTTCAAGGGTAGCGCAACGGCGCTGATTACTCCGTTTACCGAAACGGAAGTAAATTTTGAAGTATTAGGCGAGCTGATCGAAAATCAAATCGCGGGCGGCACGGATGCCATCATCTTTTTAGGCACGACGGGCGAGCCCTCCACCATGAGCTTTGCTGAAGAACATATTTTGATGGAGTATGCCGTCAAGAAAGTAAACGGCAGAGCGAAGGTTATTTTCGGTTGCGGCAGCAACAATACCAAAGACGCTATTATGACCGCGCAAAAAGCGGAAAGTTACGGTGCAGACGGCTTGCTTGCCGTTACCCCCTACTACAACAAATGTACGCAAAACGGTTTGGTCGCTTATTATAAAGCAATTTGTGAATCGGTGTCTATTCCCGTTATCGCTTACAACGTTCCCGGCCGTACGGGTGTGGAAATCCAACCCGCTACGATGGCAAAGATTGCGGAAATCCCCAACATCGCAGGGATTAAAGACGCGGGCGGCAATATGAGCAAAACGATGGAAACTTTCCGTTTGGTACGAGAAAAGTGCGACGTATATTCGGGCGAAGATGCGTTGAACCTTCCCATTTTGCTGTGCGGCGGCGCAGGGGTTATTTCCGTGCTTTCCAATATCGTACCCGCGGACGTAAAACGTCTTTGCACGCTTGCGCACGAAGGCAAAATCGACGAGGCGATTGCGCTTAACGACAAACTCTTGCCTTTGGCAAACGCTTGCTTTGTTGAAGTAAACCCGATCCCCGTAAAGGCGGCAATGAACCTTTTGGGGTATAATGCGGGTACTCCTCGTGCTCCTTTAACGGAAATCGAACCGCAAAACAAAGAAAAATTGGCGGCGGCTATGCAAACGTACGGTTTGGAGGTTAAAGCATGAGCGTAAAAATCCTTCTTTGCGGCGCGTGCGGTAAAATGGGCGGAAACGTCCTTTCGCTGCTTTCAAGCGACGGCGACGCGGTTGCCGTTTGCGGGGTTGATTTATATCCTCGTGAAATCGGCATCCCCCTCTATAAATCCTTTGCGGACGTAAAAGAAGAAGTTGACGTTATCATCGATTTCTCTTCCCCCATCGGACTTGTTGAACGCTTGGAATATGCAAAAACGCACAAGGCTGGTATCGTACTTGCCTCCACAGGCTTTACCGCGGAGGATTTGGAAATGGTAAACGCCTACGCAAAAGACGTTGCCATCTTTAAAACAGCCAATCTTTCCTTGGGCGTCAACCTTATGCAAGCCCTTTGCAAAGCAGCGGCAGAAGTGCTTGGCGACGGGTTCGACGTGGAAATTATCGAACGCCACCACAATCTCAAAAAAGACGCGCCTAGCGGCACGGCGTTGATGCTTGCCGACACTCTCAACGAAGCCTTCGGCTATCAAAAGCGTTACGTAAACGGAAGAAGCGGTATCGTCGGCGCGAGAGAAAAATCTGAAATCGGTATCCACGCGGTACGCGGCGGCACAATCGTAGGCGAACACGAGGTTATGTTTGCAGGCGAAGACGAGATCATTACCATCTCTCACAGCGCAAGATCCAAACGGGTTTTTGCGACGGGCGCTATACGTGCGGCAAAGTTCTTGGCAAAAAAAGAGGCGGGCATGTACGAGATGAAACATCTTTTAGCCGAAGAAAACTAAATTTTAGCATAAGAAAAACCCCGACGGAATGTCGGGGTTTTTTGTCGTCGTTTTTTACAGCGACGCAATCGCTTTGTCCAAACGCGCCAGCGTTTTTTCTTCGCCGAGGATTTGCATAATCGTCCATAAATCGGGCGT
>JAZUCW010000150.1:0-2851 GCA_045639305.1 Candidatus Scatosoma sp. | reverse complement strand
ATAGTGAATTGGTAAAAAAGGGGTAGCTTTATGAAGAAGAAGTTATGCAGTTTGGTATTGGCGGGGTTGTCCGCGTGTGGTATGTTCGGGCTTTCGGCTTGTGGTGAAGAGGAAAAACCTACGCCTACGGGCGGAATCTCGTTTACCAGCGTGTATTCGTCCACGGATACGTTTTCGCTGAATCCTGGCGAAGAAAAGAAATTTTCGATCAATAAGGATATCACGGGCAAGAATTATATGCGCTTGATTATGAATTCGACGAACAATTTATACGGTACGTTCGAATATTGCGACGTGAGCGATCCGACGAGAATCGTCGAAGAAAATTTCTTCATTGAACCTTCGAATAAGCAGATTGAGTTCAAGCAGTTCTTGGACAGCTACCGCGCAAACGGCGTGGGCTTGTTTGATAAGAAAATGCTTTCGGTAACGCTGAAAAACGTAGACAACGAAACGGCGACGGTAAAGCTTGGCGATTTTGCGGTGGCAGATCGCGACGTGCCCGCGTTTGAAAAGGAAATCTATATTGAAAGCGGGGATTTGAAGGTGGGTGCCGACCTTGCGATGGGCGGTACGCTTTCCTATCTTGAACGTACGAACTACGCAGGAGCGAAGATTGCCGAATACATCGGGCTTGACGGCAATGTTACCATCAGTTTGGGCGTCGACGCAGAGAGTGGGATTAGCAAGGAATTCTTGTCTAACTCGGTCAACCTTATCAATATTCACGACGCGGGACGAGAAATCCAGCAAAGTTATTACGCGGCAGTCGGTGGTACGGAGCAAGAGGCTACCGGCGCGAACGGATATCAAAGATACACTTCGTTCACGGCGGATCCTAACGGGTATTATTGGCCGTATAACCCCGTACAGGGCGGCGACGAAGCTTGTAACGTATCGCAGATTATCGACTATCAAGTAACCAGCAACCAAATCTACGTCAAGACTCGCGCGATGGACTGGGCGAACGGGTACGGCAAAGATGAATATAAATTAAAACCTTCGTATAACGACCTGTATAACGAGCGAAAAGACGGCAGAACGACGAAATCGTATATCGAGAACTGGTACGAGATTAAGGATAATAAATTGTTTGTTACCAACCGCTTTATCGACTGGAACGGCTTTACCGATATGGACGAGATCAGAGGGCACAATTTGGAAATTCCCGCAACCTATATCGTGCATCCCTTAAACAAATACGTTTGCTATGAGGGCAATAACGCTTGGGATTTGGATGATGTTAACTACGTGGAAAAGCCGAACTTGGGATTCTGGACGTCCGCGGCAACGAGTTATCGCAGTACGAAACATCCCGAAGATTGGTTTGCATGGGTCAACGAGCAAAACTTCGGCGTGGGTATTTACGTCCCCGGCGCGGGCAACTACGTTTCGGGCAGAGTGGAGACTTCGAGAGAAGCGGAGGACAGCGACAACGCAGGTGCGTATCACTCTAAGATGGGCAAGGCGGACGAGTTCTTGTATAACAAGAAAGCGCCTACCTCCAAATATACGAGCTGCTACGTAAGCAATACTTCGTATACCGCGCCCGTCGTTACCGTAAAGATGAAAGAATACGTGGCGCTTTCGTATAGATACGTCGTGGCGGTAGACTTCGTTGAAAATTTCCGTGCAGAGTTTAAACAACTTCACGATACGAAGGCAATCGACAACTCGACCTTGAAAGCTTGGGATTATTAAGTGAAATGAACGGATGGGAGATTTCCCGTCCGTTTTTGCGTAGATTTTGACAAAATCTTCGTTGTTTTTAACAGTTTTTGTTTTTCTCGGTATGGTATAATACATTTGTAACAAGAAAAATGGGGTAACTTTATGAAGAAGAAGTTATGCAGTTTGGTATTGGCGGGCTTGTCTGCGTGTGGTATGATCGGGCTTTCGGCTTGTGGTGAAGAGGAAAAACCTACGCCTACGGGCGGGATCTCGTTTACCAGCGTGTATTCGTCCACGGATACGTTTACGTTGACTCCTAATCAAGAAAAGAAAATTAAAATCAATAAGGATATCACGGGCAAGAATTATATGCGCCTGATTATGAATTCGACGAACAATTTATACGGTACGTTCGAATATTGCGACGTGAGCGATCCGACGAGAATCGTCGAAGAAAATTTCTTCATTGAACCTTCGAATAAGCAGATTGAGTTCAAGCAGTTCTTGGACAGCTATCGCGATAACGGCGTGGGCTTGTTTGATAAGAAAATGCTTTCGGTTACCTTGAAAAACGTAGACAACGAAACTGCGACGGTAAAGCTTGGCGATTTTGCAGTGGCGGACCGCGACGTGCCCGCGTTTGAAAAGGAGCTCTATATCGAAAGCGGGGATTTGAAGGTGGGCGCCGACCTTGCGATGGGCGGTACCCTTTCCTATCTTGAGAGAACGAGCTATCAAGGCATGAAGATTGCCGAATACATCAACACGGACGAGAGCGTATCTATTGGCGTAGGGGTTACGGCGGAAAGTGAAAATTGCAAGCGTTATTTGTCTGACTCGGTTAATCTTATCAATATCTACGACGCGGGGCGTGAAATCCAGCAAAGCTACTATGCGGACGTCGGCGGCAGTATGGAAGAGGCAACGGGGGCGAACGGATATCAAAGATACACTTCGTTCACGGCGGATCCTAACGGGTATTATTGGCCGTATAACCCCGTACAAGTCGGAGGCCAAGCGGTCTTAGGAAGACAAATTTGGTGGACAACTCCTTGGCTCACAGAACGACATGGCTACGATCCGACTTCGGCGGCAGTATGGAAGAGGCAACGGGGGCGAACGGATATCAAAGATACACTTCGTTCACGGCGGATCCTAACGGGTATTATTGGCCGTATAA
>JAZUCW010000149.1:0-30701 GCA_045639305.1 Candidatus Scatosoma sp. | reverse complement strand
GTAATTTCAAACGTCATAATTTCATCCGGCGAGTCGGTCGTAGCCGCCGTCTTTGCCATTTCGTTCGTCTCTAAATTGCAGGTGTAAATACGCGTACGGTTATAGCTATCCACCTCTACGATACGGTAATAGGTTGCCGCGTCCGTCTTGATAGCGTCCAAATCGTTAGAATTTCTAAACGCGTTTGCCTGCGTTACGAATTTATCAACACTCGCAACGCCCACGTTTTTAAGCGGCGCAGCTTCCAAAGCCGTAAACTCGCCCTGCCAAATCGAACGGGGTTGATTGGAAACCGAATGCGTATGTCCTGAAAAATTGATAACTTGCGAATAGTTTTTATACACATCGTACAACTTTTGCGTTTGTCCTACCGAGAACGCGTCGTAAGAGCTGTACGTTGTATTCGGTAATTTATAATGCTGGAAAGTAAATATCGGCTTTTTCGAATCCGCCGCTTCCGCTTCTTCTAACTGCTTTTCTAACCATTCGACTTGCGAATTCAAATAGACGCCCGTATCTCTGTCTTGCGTTACGTCGGGCATCGTGGACAGCGCAATAAAATGGAAACCCTTAATCGTGATATGTCTATCGACCTCACCGTGAATTTGTTCTTGATAATCCACAACGCCTTGCGTATGGCACAGCGTATCGTCGCTTGCGCCGTACATTTCGTGATTTCCCGTCATCGTCAAAATCGTCGTTTCTTCTCTCTTGTTCGTCTCTACCGTTTGCACAAACGAGCTGTATGCGGTAGTATCCTTTAACGGGTTATCCGTCAAATCCCCCGTTACGACGATGGCGTCTAAACTCTTGTATTGCTCGTGCGAGTCCGAATAAGCGTACGCCGATTGCATAAACTTTTCAAACCGTTCCGCACGGGCGGGAATACTTTTTTCCAGATGGATATCAGAGCAAACGACGAAACGGAGAACGGGAACGAAATCGCCGTATTCGATGGGTTCGTCTTCTCCGGGATTTTCCGGAGGATCAGGCGTATCGGGCACGCTCGCCGAAGGCGTGCTATCGCTTGCACCGTGCGAGGAAGAGTTAGCCAACTCTTCTTCGCCGCAAGCCGCAAACCCAAACGCCATCAACGCCTCCAAAACCGTACACAACCATTTTCTTTTCATATGAGCCTCCGTTTCGTCATAGTTTGCTCTTTATTTTACTTCATTTTATTTCACGAACTCGATATAGTCAAAGTAAACGCAATCCGCACCCCAAACTTCAAATTCGAATTTCGTAATGTTGCTTACGTCCGTAAGGTCTACTTCGTAGACGAACCATTCCCCGACGATCTTGTTGCCCTCTGCGTCCAAGTTGAGAGTCGTATAGTTAACCGACGTACCGCTAACCGTAGCGTTAAAGCTTGCGCTTTGATCTACTCTCGCGCAAATCAACATCTTCGAATATCCGCTAACGTCGTTGTTGAACCACGCGCCGTTACCGAACTTGAATTGATATGCAATAAAGCTTTCGCCCTTGTTTACTTTCAATACCGTTCTGCCGTCCATTTCCACGTATTCAACCGTCGTACCGGAATTGCTGGACGTATCCGACTTCTTAACTGCGTAGTCGATATCGGCATAGCTGTTCGTCGTTGCAAATTCATAACGGTTGACGTCGCCTACGCTGTCAAAGCCGATGAAGTTCGCCATATCCATATTCGTCGAATATACCTTGCCGACGGAAACCGTTACGCTTTCCGCAGAAGTATTCGTTTCTTTAAAGTAGTTCTGCGTTACCCCGATACCGAAACGGTAGATAGGATAATTGGTCGAGTTCATATCGGTAATGCCCGCTTTTGCTTTTGCCAATTCGGGCAAATTGATGATGACTTCGTTCCAGCCTTCCGCCAAACGGTACTTATTCTTTATCGCCGTGTTCCCGCCGTCTACCTTATTCGTCAATACGAAAATAATTTGAATTTCCACACCTTTAGGCGCGTATACGTTGAAACCTACGTATTGGCTGTCGGACATCGCAAGCAAGGGTTGTTCGAACTTGCCCTCTCTGTCAATCGTCATATACGTTTCCCCTACGACGCCGTTAATCACGGTAAGGTCGACCAAGTCGCCGTTATGTTCGATATAGACTTCGTCTTCGTAGTTGTTGCCGCGGTCCATACCGTAGGAGCTTGCGGTACCGTCTACCACGAGGTTATGTGCATAACGGCTGTTTTCTTCGTAAACCGCTACAATCGTAATCTCCCCGCTAATTTCCGTCGCGAAATCGAACGATTCCCCGTTTGCTTCCCAACCGCTGAACGAGCAATACTTCTTGCTGGGCGTTTCAGGTTCTTCCAAAACAGTACCCTTTAATACGCGTACCGTCGTCGCCGCCGTACCGTTGTTCAAATCGATGGTTACGTTAACGAGATTGGTATTGACGTAATAGAGTTTCAAAACCTTTCCGTCCGCGTCCAACGTTGCGTTTGCTACGGTTTCCGCGTGTTCAAGATCCACCGCGTATCCGTCTACCGTCTTCGCCGTCGCCGAAACTTCCGTACCCGCAACGTCGCTTAAATTTTCGGTAAGTTCTTCGTCGAGAACGTATTCGCCGTCCGCATTTTCAAAATAATGCTCTACCGTATACGCAAAGGTCTTTTCTGCAACGACAATTTCTACCGTTTCCGTTGCAAAGTTGCCCGAAGCGTCCGTTGCCGTGTAGGTCAATACGTACGTGCCTGCAAATTCCGCCGTTACGCTTTCGCCCATCGCCGTAGGAACTTCCGCTTTGCCCGCTTTCAAAGTAACGGTAATGGTAACGTCGCTCGTTTCGTCCGTTGCCGTCGCCGTAGGTACGGTGAAGCTGTCGCCTGCTACCAAGCCCGAAAGCCCGCTCTTATCGATAGCAGCAAAGACGGGAGCCGTCGTATCGGGTTCTGCAACGACGATTTCTACCGTTTCCGTTGCGAAGTTGCCCGCAGCGTCCGTTGCCGTGTAGGTCAATACGTACGTACCCGCGTTTTCTGCAACAATTTCGCCGCCCATAGTGATAGGCGTTTCTTCTTCCCCTACCTTTAAGGTAACGGTAATGCTAACGTCGCTGGTTTCGTCCGTTGCCGTCGCCGTAGGTACGGTAAAGCTGTCGCCTACCACCAGGCCCGAAAGTCCGCTTTCATCAATAGCGCCAAAAACAGGCGCCGTCGTATCGGGCGTTACCACGGGAGACGTGCTGCCGCCGTCCGTCGAGCTATCCGTATCTTCACCGCAAGCGGCAAAACCGCAAGCAAGAAATGCGGAAAGGATTAAACTGCCAAGCAATTTCTTTTTCATCATTGATTCCTCCTAATGTTTCATTGCTTTAATTTTTTTGCGAAAATATATATTTTTTTTCGCAGTATCATTATATCTCAACAAGCTCAAGCCCTCAATAAGATTATTGCTGTATTTTTTCGGTATTTTGCTCTATTTATTTTCCTTCCTCTTTTCCTATGGAAAAGAAAGGAAATTTTCCACCTTTTTCCTATAAGCGCAAAAGAAAGCGGGACTGCCGCAAAGCAGTCCCGCCGTCTGTTATTTTGTGAAGAATCGATTAACTCCACCAGTTGGTATCATAAGGATCGTCCGCGCGGTCCTGTTCGTCCGCAGCAGGCGACGCCGTAATAATATCTGCCACCTCTAACAAGCAAAGCTTAATTTCGAGAAATTCATATTGTTTCTTTTCTTTCATAACGTTACCTCACTTGACCCTTATTTCACAAACTTGATATAATCGATATAGAAGTACTCTGCGCCCCAAAGCTCAAAATCAATACTGCTTGCACTCGACAGCGAAGAGATATCCAAAGTGTAGGTTTCCCACGTGCCAACCTTGCTTTGGTCGTTAATCGTGGCATAGTCTTGAATACCCGACATATTCAAATTCGCCTTCGTATCCAAACGGAAACGGATCTCCATCTTCGTATATCCCGTAAGGTCTTTAGGAATAAAGCCTATTTGTTTCAGGCTCAACCCGATATACGAATTGGTTTTATAGAACTTCGCTACGTTTTCGCCGTCCACGGTAACGAACTCAATACCCGTAGAATCACTAACCGAATATTTTTTGTTTGCATAATCGATACCCTCGCCGTAACTACCGCGATTCACGAAAGTATAGCGGTTCATATCCCCTTTGCTTTCAAAGTCAATTACCGTCATATCGTAATCGGTTGCATAGAAGTTATCGAAGTACAAAACCGCCTCGGAAGCGCTTGGCATTGCTTCATTAAACGTTACCGTCGTGGCGCGAACGCCAAAACGGTAGATAGGATAGGTTCCGTCCCACGTTACGTTATGAAGCGCCATATATTCATCCATATCGATGATGATTTCGTTCCAACCATTCATCAAGCGGAATTTATATTTTGCCCCGCCGCTGATATTGATGCCGGAAAGAATGAATATCGTTTCGACTTCCACCCCGTTTGCAGGCGAATATACGCTGAAACCAAAGTATTTCTTGTTGCTTGCTTCCGTCAGCAACGCCGCAGCCTCGCCTTCGCAGTCAATCTTCAAATAATCGCCTTGCGAGGAAGTATTGTACGGATAGGTATACGCGATAACTTCGTCCCCTTCAAAGGTTGCCGAAGAAACGGTTGCCGTAGCGCCGTTGTTGTCCGCCGCCCACTTTAATTTCGAGAAGGTCGAGCCGTCTTCGATATAGACCTGCGCGTAACGGCTGTTTTCCGCAAAGACCGCTACCAGTTCCGTATCCGAAGTAATCGGCGTATCAAAATCGAATCTTACCCCGTCTTTTTGCCATTCAACAAAGACATGGTAGGTCTTAACGGGCGTTTCAGGCGCAGTTACGGTACTGCCGGAGCGCACGGAGGAAGTCGTATACGTATTGCCGTCCACCGTAAAGGTAACGGTGTTTTTAACAAAACGATAGTACGCTTTCAAAACCGTATTGCCGCTGATATTTACCGTCTCAGACAAGACGTTTTCTTCGTTTTCTTCGTCAAGCGTGTACCCGCTGATTTCCTTTGCCGTTACGGTTGCCGTCGTATACGCCTGTGCGGAGAAGGTTTCTTTTTCATACAGCGAATAGCTCCCGTCTTCGTTTTCGGTATAGTGTTCAACCGTATAATTAACGTTGGGAATTTCGCCGCCGTTGTAAGGAATTGCGAATACGCCCTGTCCTACTTCCAAACTAATCGTTGCTTTCCCGTTCACAAGGTCGATAACCCGTCTGTTTCCGTTCTGGTATACGAGCAAACGCGTAGCGTTATTAAACGTCAACGTAATATCGCTTGCGCCAGCCGAATCTCTCGGATCGCCGTAGTTCATCACCAAGAATCCGTCCGTTGCGCCCATCTTGCCGTCCGCGTCGGAGAAATAGCCCACAAGCACGTTTGCAGACGAGCTGATTGCCGTCAAACGGTTATGGTTCGTATTGGCTACCGTCTTCGAATTTTCCAGCAGGCTAAATTGACTGTTACTGCCTTGATACATAACCCCTTCCCAAGTAAAGTTGAGGTATGCGTCCTCGAATGCGTGTACGCTGTTATTGACGTTTTTCGCCCAATACCAAGCCTCCTCGCGTTCCCCCGTCATCATATCAATCAAGGATTTAGCAACGCTGTCGTCGTCCGCGCGGTAATGGTTCGTATACATATAATAGGTAATATCCTTCGAACCGAATGCCAGCGCGCTGTAAATTTGAAGCGCAAGCTCGTTTTCGCTCTTTGTACCGCGTACGTTATAGGTCGTATCGTCTTCCGTCAACGAATACGCGTACGTGCGCAGTTCCAAATTATTTTCTTTCGCAAGCTTTGCCACCATTTCAAGATTGAGCAAATGCGTTTCGTTAAGATTGTCCGTATCTTCCAAATAAGGATAATAGTCAAAACTGATATATCCCAGGTAAGGAGCTATATTTTCTGCGTAATACTGAATGTATTTGTTGTATCTTGCACGAACCGTGCTGTTTACTCCAGCATAAGGAAGCAGGTTCACAATCGCTTTCCCTGCGCCGACGTATTCGTTATACAGTCTTACCGCGTCGTCCAGCACTTCCAATTCGCCATAATTATAGCCCGACATAAAATTACCAGAAGGAAGCGCAGGTTCGTCCGTAAGATAGAAGCCGCCGAACGCCTCGCTGTTTATTAGCTGTTGAATTGCAGGATCGTTGAAAATTTCCTCGTACAAAGCTCTATAGGTTGCTTCATCGTACGAAGTATAGCCGTCTTTTCTAGCAAAACCGTTATAGAACTCGTGGTTGACGTAATAGGTTAAGCCGTACTTTTCCGCCAACGCCAACGCGCGCGCCGCGTCCGCCGCCGCTTTCGCGGTCTGTTCTTCTAACGTAGTCGTGCCGTCGTCATTGCCGACGTATTTATCCCCGTTTCTGCCCTCGTAAAGCGCAAGCAACGCAGTAAACCCTGCCTCGGACAGCCATTGATACTGCTGGTCGTTGAGAAGGTCGGGGTTGCCGCCGTTACCAGGGCCCCAGTTTTCCACCGTAGGCGGCGCGTACGCCGTAAAGTCGATTTGGTCGTTAGAGGAATAAATCAAGGTTTGTATACCCGAAGTTGCATAGAAATCAAACGCGATATCTGTAATCTTGACAACCCCTTTCCCGTTCAACAGCGTGAAGCTGATACAGGTAGGCGCAACTCCCGTCAAACCGTAATAAGAACTGCCGTTCATCTTTGCGCTTATTTTCCCGCCTGCCGTAACCGCCAAATACAAGGTATACGTATCCGATTCTGCCACAGGGATAGATTTCAAAAGTTGCGAGCCTTTATAATACGCCAAAACGTTTCTGTCTGCGTAGAGGAAAGTGGGCTGCGCCCCGTCGTCCAAGCGAACGGCAATACCGCTGTTTTGCGTAAGCGTGTACGTGAGTTGACCTTCCGCAATCAACATAGAAGCGGGAAGGTTGGTATCCCCCCATTCTACCCCTTTAATCGTAGCAGGTTTCCCCGAAAGTAAAACGCTGGAAATTTCGCCGTTCGCAAGGAGATATTCCAAGCTGTATTCGGGTTTTACTTCTTCTGCATCCTCTTGGGTTTCCAAGGAAAGTACCGTTCTACTAAACACGTTTTGCGGGTCTTCCGTGAAAAGCCCGTCCGAAAGACTGGTAAATTTATCCGTATACGTTTCGCCGTCTGCAACGATTTTGAAGTTATCGAGCTTGATAATCGTGCCCACGCCCCCCATTTTAGTGCTGGGACAAACCGTCAAATATACGTAATACGCTTTATTCGCCGTTTCATAAGAGCACGTGCCGATAAGGCTATATTCACCATCGTCCGCGCCCATAGTCTTATAATATACTTTAATCGAAGAACCGTCAAAAACGTATTTATAGGTCAGCCATACGTTCGTCAAGCTCGTATCGCCTTCATCGCCTTTATACAAATGTAATTGCGTATTCTTCGTCCCATCAATGGTACATTGATACCCGCTGCCGTATGCGTTCGCCGTAGAGTGGAAGGATAACCCCCAACGTCCCTCTGCCGCCGCATACTCCGCCGTTGCCATCGCATCGAAAGTAATTTCGGAAATATTATTGTACGCCGATTTCGAAGTGAAAACCGCGCCCTCGTTACCGCCGACTGCGCCGCCGCTTACCGCCAATACCGTTTCGGCAGGCAAGGGCGCAAGGTCGATTTTTCCCTCTGCTCTTTCAATCGACTGTACTCCAGCCTTTGGACAGGTCTGGAATAAACTCCCCTCGATTCCCTTGTTAAAATCTTCCGTATAGGTTACGCCGCCCGCAACGATTTTGAAATTGTCGATTAAAACGTTTTCCGTCCAGCTTGCCGTACCCGAAACGAAATAAATATAGTACGCAGAAGAATCCAACGTAGCGTCTTTACCATAGCCCGTCACTTCGTTGCCAGCGGTATCGAAAATACGAGAACCGCAGTATCCGTCCGCTAAAATGGTATATTTTACCGACCACCATTCGCCGTTTGTCGAACAGTTTTTAATAATCCGCGAGGTATCGTACATATTCGGACTTCCGTCACTTGCAGTAAACGCAAGCCCCCACCAGTCAACACCTTCTCCCGTCTTTACATCAAAGGAAACGGAAGTAATATTCGAATACGCCGTTTTTGTAATCAAGGCTTTCCCGCTTGATTTTTCTGCAATCTTCGTAGCGTCAAGGGAAAGTACGTTGCCTTTTCCGTCCGCTTCATAGCCCGCGGAAACGAGGACCTCGCTCGTCGCGCAGCCGTTGCTGTTAAACAGCCCGTTCGTTGCCGAAACGTTAAAATCGTCCGTATAGGTTACGCCGCCCGCAACGATTTTGAAATTGTCGATTAAAACGTTTTCCGTCCAATTTGCATCCCCCGCAACCAAATAGATATAGTACGAAGAAGTGTCCAACGAATAATCGCCGCCATAGCCTTTTACCTCGTTCCCGCTAGTGTCAAAGATACGAGCGCCGCAATACCCGTCTGCTAAAATGGTATATTTAACCGACCACCATTCGCCGTTTGTCGAACAGCTTTTAATAATCCGCGAGGTATCGTATACGTTGAGGTCGGCGCCGTCCGCATCGAAGGCAAGCCCCCACCAGTCCACGCCCGTACCCGTCTTTACGTCAAAGCTAATCGAGGTAATATTCGAATACGCCGTTTTGGTAATAAACGCCTGACCACCCGAAGCGACTGCTTTGGAAGCGTCGATAGAAGCGGCTTTGTCCTCTTCGTACACCGCAAGGTCGCCGTAAATATCTATACTTTCGTCGCCAAGCCCGCTTATATAGCTATCTTTTTCCACCAAAATCCCAGGGTTGAAATACGCTTCCAACGTGGATTCTTGGGCTTTCGTCAGGTTTTCTTCATATTTCAAAGCAAGCTGCGCCACGTACGCCGCGCTACGCACGTTATCCGCACGGTCGATATCCGCATACGTATACTTCGCGCCGTCGTATACGTACCCAATACCCACGAAATCCAACGAATAATTGCTCTCCAAGATATTCGTAATGGAAAGGGAGATATATTTTTCGTTATTCTGCGTATAAGGACGGCAAACTTGATTGATGTACATTCCTTCCCCGACTTCTCTGTTTAAAACGCTGATATAATCGTCGTTAAACGAAAATTTATCCAGCGCTGCAGCAGGAATAATCAACATCCCGTATTGATTGGACGAGCTATAATTTTCAATACTCGCAGTGAATTTTATACCGGGATTGGTCGAGTCTTTTCGAACCGCCGCACCCGTCATCATTTCCACGGTCGAGTCGGTTTGAGCATCTGCTAAAATTCGGTCCTGCGAATCCCCCCAACCCGTCGTCGCCAATGCGCCCGTCATACATCCAAGCCCTATCAGCGCACCCAGCAAAAGAACGCGTTTTTTTGTTTTTTGCCTCATAATTTACCTCCGTTTTTAATATACTGCTTTTGCCAACCTGCCGCAAAAACCCTTTTACTTTTTAATCATAGCACTTTTTTTTCTGTTTTTCATCATCAAAATTGCTGTAAAATTCAGAGATATTGCTGTATATCTTTTTTACTCTTGAAATTTATATTTTATAGTGTTATAATTCGCATAAGATGATACAATTTAACGCAAACTTCAATTCCATTAACAACACAAGACATTACCGTTTACTTTCCTACAGCCGTCAGACTTATTGTAAGGACTGGAAAAGCTACGAGCATATCCACCCTTACACGGAAATATTCTTCATAACGGAGGGTAAAGGATACTTTCACGCAATCGACAAAAACATACCGCTGAAGAAAGGAATGGTAATTTTGAACAACCCTAACGTTCGGCACACTGAATTTTCTTCGGAGTCCGAACCTTTGGCGTACGCAGTTTTTGCTTTTGATAATCTTGCCTTTGCTATCAACAAAGAATCACAATCGCTGCAACCCGTTCAAAACGATTCGATGCAACCGCAAACCTTTTGTTTTGACTATTCTTCGCATTTTGAAGAACTGAAAACGATTTTGCGGCATATCGAAAGCGAATGTGAAGAGCACAAAGCCTTTTGGGAAATGGCGGTTTTAAATAAAATCGACGAATTTATGCTGTTTTTATTCCGTCATACGGCAGTCGTTTCTTTACCGTACGATTCTTCCCAAAAACCCAACGCTCTTTCTCTCGTACATTTGTACGTTCGGTCGCGTTATCACGAGGATATTACGCTGGACAAGCTGGCGAATATTTTCTTTTTAAATAAATTTTATCTCGCGCACGCTTTTAAGAAAAAATACGGTATGCCATTGATTCAATTTTTAAACCAAACCCGTTGCGACGCCGCGCACAAAATGTTGGAAACTACCAACCTTTCCATCACGGAAATCGCCATTTCCGTCGGTTTTAACTCCGTTTCCCACTTCTCGGAAACGTATAAAAAGTTTCAGGGCGTTACCCCTGCGCACACCCGTAAAAAGGCATTTAACTCAATGGATAACAACCCCGATTAAACGATAGCATAGAAAAAACGCCGTGCAAAACACGGCGTTTTTATTTTTGTCTTCATTTTATTCTTTTTCTATCTCGCTGATTTTATACAGCTTTATTTCCCCGGGCGCTAACCAAAAAGTACGGTCTTTCCCGCAAGCAAAGTGCACCGTAATTTCATTGGAATTGCGCTGGTGCGCGTTTACGATGGATACCCAACGCTCCTCCGAATCAAATTCTTTATAATACGAAATAATCGTCGGATACGAGAACCTACCGTTTACCTCTCGGATGGTTTCGTCCGTGCAAAAACTCTTTTTCAAATCATAGATTTGCCCCGTATGATAAACGTCGGTTAATTCCATTTTATTAAACTGCTCTTCATAATATTGATGAAAAATATCCTGCTGACGGGCGAGATAGTTAAAAGTCTCCGTACGCTTAAAGTTCTTCCCGTAAAAAGGCGCGTTGCGATAACTTTCTTCCAGCATATATTGATACAAATGGAACCAAACAATCCCGCGCATACCGTGCGCCAACGCCGTATACAGCTGCCAACGAATATCGTCTTCGGTCGGGACACGGTGTGCCCAATGCCCTACGCAAAGAGCACTCGCCCAGCATACCGCATCGTGCTCTTTACAATGCTCGTACCACTTATCCAAATTGCGAAACCATGTATCGATCCCCGTTTGTTGATTAAACTGAGGCTCTATACACTGCGAATAGCAATCAAAACCCAAAAGTTTTGCATTGCCCTCCACCAACATTCTATCCACCAATTTATCATAACGATCGGTTTTTTGACCAGTCAACATCAAGAAATGCGACCCGCCCCAATAGGGGAAACTATTTCCAAAAGGAGTCAATTCCGGCATTTCCTCTCCGACAATTTTCAACGTCATTATAAAGGCTTCTTCCTCTTGAGGCGCAGGCTCGTCCCCTACGAAAAAGCCAAACGTTGCCTCGTGCTTGCCAAAATCCGCATACGCCTCCCTAACCCCCTTCACAAAGTCTTGGGGCGTTTTTTCCGCATACGTTCTAAATTCGGTGCGCTTATCGCGAATAATCAGTTTCAAGCCCTCTTTCGCGCACTCGTCTAACACCTCCAACATTTCTTTTTTGGAATGAATCTCGACGTCAAAGTCAAAACTCATCGCGATTGTCATACCTAACTCTTTCCAATCTTTTACCGCTTCTTTGCCAAGCATACCCGTCTTTACGTAGTTCCAAAAGCTCAACTGAATATTTTTATTCATCGTCTCGTATCCTCTTTTTATTTTATTTCTTTAAAGGCTTTCAGCCATTCTTCCGCAATTATTTTTGCGCCCGTCTCCGCAGGATGCACTCCGTCGAAGAGCAATAAATACGGGTCCGTCTTCCGCGCCGTTTCCGTCAGCGTGTTTTGCAAGGGAATAAAACACAAACCGTACTCTTTTGCTAATTTCTTCACGACCGCGGCGTAATCGTATACGGAAAGGAACTTTTTCCATTTGTTCTCATCGTACGAGGTCGACTCTCCCGGTAAAACGAAGGGCTCGCAAAGCAAAATCTTTACGTTGGGAAGTACGGCTTTCGTATCTTCAATGAGCATACGGTAAACCTTTTCAAAACGGTCGATTTCCACACCGTTCCCTGCTTCAATTTCGTGCCAAACGTCATTGACGCCAATTAAAATACTGATAACGTCGGGGGTATAGTTCCAACAATCGACTTTGATACGCGCATACAAATCGACGATGCGGTTGCCGTTGATACCGCGGTTAATAACGTCTTCATCTGCAAAGCCTTGCGCCTTCAAACCCGCCGCCACGTATTGCACGTAACCGCAACCGTAGCTCTCTTTACCGTATAAGACGCTATAATTTCTGCCCGCATCCGTAATCGAATCGCCGTAAAACAATACTTTCATTTTCATTCTCCGCTAATTTATATCTTTTTTCGTTATTACACGGTTGCGCTAATATTATAATCCAAATAAGAAAAAAAATCAATACCGATTCTTGCTGTTTTTTTCTCCAATCTTGCTTCCCGAGAAAGCACAAAAAAACGAGCATTTTTGCTCGCTTTTTTTACTTTATCTCATACCTGCCCCTATCCTTTCACAAAAATAAATACAACAAGCCCACGGTCGTGCCTGCCAAAACCCCATAGACGATAATCGGCCCCGCCACAACGAACATTTTCGCCGCCAAACCGTACACCAAGCCTTCCGTTTTGAACTCGATAGCAGGCGAGGCAACGCTGTTTGCAAAACCCGTAATCGGCACGATCGACCCCGCGCCTGCGCTGCGCCCAATCCTATCGTATACGCCAAAACCCGTCAAAAGCGTCCCAAGCAATATCAGTATCATACTGACGGCAGCGGCAAGCTCGTCCCCTGAAAGCGGCAAAACTGTTTGCAAGATCACCCGAAAAAACTGTCCAATGCAGCAAATCAAGCCCCCAACCAAAAAGGCACGAAAACAATTTTTAAAATGCTGTGTCTTAGGCGCGAACGAATTGACGTACGCAATATAATTTTTATTGTAATTCTCTCTATTTTTTCCCGTCATCTCACACCTGCCCCCCATCTTTCAACTTTCCTCGCCCCACGGGGAAACAAGTTTCCCTCTCTTCTTTCGTTCGTCCCTCTCGATCGTAAATCGGCGTTTTTTTCATACAAACAGTTTGCCGTTTTCCCCTATTTTTATGCAAAAGCCCGGACTGCATTTTTCGCAGTCGGGGTTTCGTTTTCTTTTTTATTTTTACGAATAGAATTCCGATTTCGTATCCCTTGCAAACAGTTTTTCCAACCCTTTCAAGCAACGCTGACGATAAGGCAGTTCGCTTTCGCCATAGCAAATTTCGTATACCGCACAGGTGATGGGCAATTCTACGCCGTATTTTTCCCCCAGCGCCTTCATCGCCGCCGCCGTGGGTACGCCCTCGGCAAGCTTTGCAAATTTTTCACCGCTAACCAGCATTTCACCGTAACGTCTGTTGTGGGAAAATTCGCTAAACAACGTCGCTTCGTAATCGCCAAGATGCGCCAAGCCGTACGCCGACAATTCGTTGCCGCCCATCGCTTTCATAAGCCGCGACACCTCCCGCGCTCCACGCGCCATCAACGAGCCTTTCAAAGAACCGTAACCGCAGCCGTCTAAAATCCCCGCTACGATACCCATAACGTTTTTTGCCGCCGCCCCTATCTCCGTTCCGATTAAATCCTCCCCGTAATAAAAACGGATGAGATCGCTTTTAAACGAATTCGCAAGGCGGATTTTTAATTCGGGGTTCGCCGAATCGATAACCATACAGTTGGGAATCCCTTGCGTAAACGCCTGAATATGCCCAGGGCCTACCCAAACGGCGATATGGTTAGGTTGAATTCCGCTTTCCACCAACACCTCGGACAAGCGGCAACCCGTCGAAACCTCGATACCTTTCATACAAAGCACGAAATCTTTTTTAGAAACGTTAAACTTTGTAATCCGCTCCATAAACCCGCGCAACCCCTGCGAGGAAATGGAGATAATAATCGTTTCCGCGTGCTCGACCGCCTCTTGCAGATCGCAGGTAAGGTGGATACGCTCGTCTAGCGAAACGTATTCGTTCTTGCCCGTATCCCGCAAAATTTGATAGGAATAATCGTCTTCGGGCCCCCACGAATAGACTTCGTGGCCATGATTACAAAGGTACCAAGCGATAAACGAGCCCCAACGCCCGCAACCGAGTACAGATATTTTCATAAGTGAGAATGCCTCCTCTTTTTTACTAATTTTACGGAAAGCGCGCGACGCCCTTCCCGTCTTTTCTTAAATACGGTTTCTCTCAACGAACGCCCGCGAAAGGGTTACGTCGTCCGTATATTCGATTTCCGAACCGATGGGAATCCCGTGCGCCAAACGAGTCACGGGAATATCGAGAGGTTTTATGAGCTTTGCGATATACATCGCCGTCGCATCCCCCGAAACGTCGGGATTGGTCGCCACGATGACCTCTTTCACCTCGCCCGTTTGTAAACGGGCAAGCAATTCGCGGATACGGATATCGTTCGGGCCTATCCCGGAAAGCGGGTCGATAACGCCGTGCAAAACGTGGTATACCCCCTTGAATTCGTGCAATTTCTCAATCGCCGCGACATCCTTGGGCTCTTTAACCACGCAAATTACGCTATTGTCCCGAGCTTTACAAACCGCGCAGGTTTCCTCCTCGGTAAAATTCCCGCAAACCTTGCAATATTTTACCTTGCGTTTCACCCCGATTACGGCGTCCGCAAACGCACGCGCGTCCGACTCCGACATATCGATAATTTTATAGGCGTACCGTTGCGCCGTCTTTTTTCCTACGCCCGGAAGCTTGGAAAATTCGTTAATCAGCCGCCCAATCGGCTCGATAAAAATTTCCATGGATTAAATCATTCCCCCAAGCGCGCCCATGTCGCCGTATTTGCCCATCTTTTCCTCGTAGACTTTATCCGCCTTTGCATAGCCGTCGTTAATCGCCGCCATGATAAGATCTTCAAGCATCTCCACGTCGGTAGGGTCCACGACGCTTTCGTCAAGTTCGATACCGTCGATAATCTTCTTCGCGTTCATATACACCACGACCGCTTCGCCTGCCGCCGTGCCTACGACTTCCCAATCGTCCAAAAGCGCCGCCGTCTTTTCCATTTCCTCCTGCATCTTCTGCGCCTGGCGCATCAAGCCTTGCATATTGTTGTTTCCGGGTTTAAAACCTGCCATATTTCTATCCTCCGATTTTTTTCTTTCGATTATTTTACGTCGATTTTGACGCCGCTAAACGTCGCTTTTAATTCGTCTAGCTTTTTATTAAATTCATCCGTTTTCTTTGCACGCAGACGAATTTCAAAACCGCCTGCCTCAATACCCACCGCGGCAAACGCCTGCTCGATAAGCGCCTTGTGTTCCTCTCGCATCAACGCTCGATACGGGGTATCGCCCGTCGTGTACAGCACGAACAAATCCCCCTCGTATTCAGGGTCGAGGTCCATACAAATCGTAATCAAAACCCCGCTTTTTGCAATCTTTCTAATGCTTCTTAAAAATGCCCCGAACGTCGCCTTTGCATTCCCTTTAAAATCCGTCTTGATTACGGGTTTCGCCTCCGCAACGGGCGGTTTTCCCTCTGCTTTTTCTTGCACGTTTTCTTGCACGGGCGCAGGCTTTTCCTCCGCCTTTTTCGGCTCGTCGTAATACCCGTAGGCCGGTTCTTCAGGGGGAACGTCAAGGTCGGACGGAATATACCCCTCGTCCACGGGCGGTTCTTCTTTCGTTTCCTTTATCGGCAAAGTTTCGCTTTTCGTCTCAACCCTGCCTATATCCTTTTGCAAAACGACGCCGCCTTCCAATCTCTTTTCCAGCTCGCTGATGCGCGCAAGCAAACCCTCGATATCGTAATCGGCTTGGGGCATCGCCGCCTTCAACACCGCCGTTTCAAACAGCACGCGCGGAGATGCGGAATATTTCAAATCCATCTCTACGCCCGCAAAAATCTCGGTTACGCGCAAAAGTCTATGCCCGTCCGTTTCCTTCGCTGTCTTTTCTACTTCTTTATACAATCCGTCGGGCAAAGCCAAAATCGCTTTTCCATCCCGACAAGTCTTTGCTACCGCGCAAGCGTTGAGGAAATTGAGAATATCTTTTAATAACATTCCCACGCTTTTTCCCGCCGACAAAAACGCCTCCGTACGTTCGAACGCCGTCTCCGCGTCCGCGCTAAGGATTGCCGCACAAAGCTTTGCCACGGAAGAAAAATCCACATTCCCAAGCACCGTCGTAACGTCAGCGTAGGTCAATTTCCCTTTTGTATACGAAACGCAGGTGTCCGCCACCGACAGCATATCACGCACGCTCCCCGCACCCGCGCGGGCGATAGCCGCAATCGCTTCGTCGTCATAGGTTTTTCCAACCGTATCCAGCACGTAGCGCAAGCGAGTTTCCAAATCCGACTGCGGAATCAACTTGAAATCAAAACGCATACAACGGGAAAGAATGGTTGCGGGAATCTTCTGCGATTCCGTCGTCGCCAAAACGAATACTGCGTGTGCAGGCGGTTCTTCCAAAGTCTTTAAAAGCGCGTTAAACGCACCGGGCGAAAGCATATGGACTTCGTCGATGATATAGACCTTGTATTTCCCTGCCACGGGCGGGTATTGCACCTTTTCCCGTAAATCACGCATTTCGTCCACGCCGTTGTTCGAGGCGGCGTCGATTTCGGTGACGTCAAGATTAGACGGGTCCTTCAACGCCTTGCACGCCTCGCATTTTCCACACGGCGAACCGTCCTTGGGCGTTTCGCAGTTAATTGCAGCGGCGAAAATCTTCGCGATACTCGTTTTCCCCGTACCGCGCGGTCCGCAGAATAAATACGCGTGCCCGATTCTACCCGTCGCTATTTGATTTTTTAATACCGTTACGATATGTTCTTGCCGTACGACGTCGTCGAGCGTCGTCGGACGGAACATACGGTATAACGCCAAATACGCCATCTTTCTCTCCTCGTTATTTCTTCAACACCGCTTGCAATTTCCGTTTGCTTCTTTGCAGAGCGTTGTCTACGCTTTTCATACTCTTGCCCGTCGCGTCGCAAATCTCCGCGCAGGTCATTCCGTCCACGTACATCGTGGTTACTTTAAACTCAAAATCGGACAACGCCCGACTCATTTTTTGCTTTAACTCCTGTCTGTCGTCGCTTAAAATCAAAATATCTTCCGGCGATAAATTCCCGCTAGAACAAGCCCGTTCGTAATCCTCCAACGCCTCGCCCGCGTTCAACGGCTCGTTTTTCTTTCTCGCCGCCGTCTTTACCGCGTCGATAATCCGCCGCGACACGCAAAGATAGGCAAAATTTTTAAAACTGCTGGCGTTTTCTTTGTTTTTATAATCGCCAATCGCGTGATACAGCCCGATCATGCCCTCTTGGATTAAATCCTCCGTTTCCCCGCCCACGAGAAAAAACCCGCGCGCGCAACTTCTGACCAATCCCGAATGTCGAACAAGCAACTCGTCCATCGCTTGCTTGTCCCCGTCTTGGGAAAGCTCTACCAGATCTTCGTCCTTGTAATTTCCGTAACTTTGCATGTCTTTACCCTTTCAAGCGGCACTTTACCACCTCGTACGCCGCAATCCCCAGCGCCACCGATGCGTTGAGCGAGTTCACCTTGCCTTGCAGGGGAATGGATAAAACTTTGTCGCATTTTTCCTTCGTCAAACGCTTCACGCCGCTGTCCTCGCCACCGACGACAAGCGCCACGTTCCCCGAAAAATTCTCCGCGTAAATATCCTCGCCGCCTGCCTCTAATGCGTATACCCAATAGCCCGATTTTTGCAGCTTTTCCACCGCTTGATTGAGGTTTGCCACTTTCGCAACCTTGATATGCTCCGCCGCGCCCGCCGAAATGCGGATAACGCTTTCCGTTACGGATGCACTGCCCGATTTGGGGATAACGACGCCGTCTGCGCCCGCGCACTCCGCCACACGCAAAATACTGCCGAGATTATGCACGTCTTCAATCCCGTCGCAAAGCACGACGAAACCGCCCTTTTCGCTTTTCTTTTCTTCGATAATCTCGTCCAAATCGTAATACTCGTAATCGGTCGTAAACGCAATCACGCCTTGGTGTTTTTTCGTTACGCTCTCTTTATCGAGCACCTGCTTGTCCACGAACTGCACGCGGATATTTTTCTTGCGCGCCTCGGCAAAAATCATGGAAATGGAGCCCTGCGCCCCTTTTTCAAGCAAAAGCTTGTCGATATTTTTACCCGTTTTTAACAGTTCGATAACTGCGTTTCTTCCTTCCGTTTTCATCTCTTTTATCCTCTTCAACGAACGGGCTTGAACGGTTTTACCGTCAACGCCGCCTCAAAAAATTCTTTGTCTATCTGCGCAAACAGTTCTTTAATCCGCGCCGTTTGCCCCGTAAAGTATAAAAACCCAACCACCGCTTCAAAGCCCGTAGAACGATTATATTCAAGCTGGCTTGCACTTTTGCTCTTCGTGCCTTTTTTCGCGTTTTTTCCGCGACGGAACACGTCTGATTCCGTCTCCGTCAACAAAGGAAGCAGCTTTTCGCAGAACGCGCTTTGTCCTTGCGCGGAAACCGCTTTCGCGTTTACTTTTTGCAAATCGGAAGTCTTCCCGCCTATCTCCAACGTCAACCGCTCGCGCACGTACAGGGAAAACACGGCGTCTCCCACGAACGCAAGCGTTACGGGATTAATTTGCAACGCTTCTCTTTCAGACAAAATTTCTCTTTCCGTCAGCACCTTACAAGCCGTCCTTTTCTTCTTGTTTATAAACCCTATGGGTTTATGCCTTACTTGTTATTATACCACAGCCGTTTGAAAATGACAAGCGATTGACGGATATTTTCTTCAAAGCAAAACATTTTCCTTATCCCTTTCCTCGTTTACGCCGCGTTCGAGGAAAAATACTCTAAAACACCCCCTGCAATCCCTTCCGCAAGCTGTTTTTGCCAGCTTTCTTTTTGCAAGAGCGCCTCGTCCAGCGGGTTGGATAAAAAGCCGCATTCCACAATCACCGACGGACAATCCGCGCAATCAAGAATAAAATATTCTCCCTGCTTGCTTTGCCTACTTTTCACTCCAACCTTTTGATAGAGTGCGTTTAAGCGTTTTTGAATACCGTCCGCAAGCCCTTCCCCGCCCGTTTTTTTCGAATAAAAGACCTGTCCGCCCCGCACGCTGACCGCGCTGTAAAAATTTTGATGCACGGATAAAACGAGGTTAGGCGAAGCGTTTTTTATAATTTCTTTCCTTTGCTGCATATCCCGTTTTTTAAACCCTTTCGTCGCTACGTCGTACAGACCCGACTGCGTTTTCCTCGTCATCACCACTTCAAATCCCATATCCGTCAAGACGTCCTGCAAGAAAAAGGCGATCGACAAATTTAGATCGCTCTCCTTCACCCCCGTTCTTTTTCCGCAAACGCCGCCGTCCACACCACCGTGCCCAGCGTCTACGACGACCCTCATTTTTCCCCCGTCAAACGCTGCCGCGGGCGCGGGGGAATACAGCACGCCAAAACACATCCCCACCGCCACAAAAAAACCAACCACCATCGCCGTAAAAACGGCAAAAAAACGAACTTTTTTCCTCATACGCTTATTGTATGCAGTCCCGTTTTGCAATATGAAGATTTTCCTACTATTCGGATTTCAACGCATACCTGCCCCTATCATTTTAAAAACCGCTTGCCCTTTGCAAGCGGTTTCCCTCCTTTATAAAAATTTTAAATCCTTTCCTTCCAACCTGCAACAATAATCCGTTTCGCTGTTTATCGGTTTTTTCTCCTCTTTCTTTTCCTGCGTCGGCGGCGGCAACAACACCCGCGAATCTTTCACCGCGTTTATCGGTTCGCTAGGCTTTTGCGGCGCCGTCAACTCGGGAAAATCTATCTTTTCAATTTCTTTCATCCACTCGGAAAAAATCTCCCAACCGTGGGAAGAAACAATCCGTCCCACACCCGCGTTGATCAACCGTTTAAAAGCAGGCAAATCTTCCACCTTGGAAACTTGCAATCTGCATCCGCCGATTAAATCGCCGCGCAAACGCTCGCACCCCTCGAAATAGGGCACGCAAAAAAACTGCGCACCGCTTTCGCTTGCAATCCGCGCCATTTGCGCCAACCTCTCTTTGGGATACCGCGCGTCCACGAAAACCTTTAACACCGTACGCCGCGCCACCCGACGCACCCGCCGAATCTCCTTGCGAATTTCCATATATTTACAGTTTTCTATCAAATACGGCGACAGCACCAAGGTCAACTCTTTTGCCCGCATTCGCACCGCCATCTTCGCCTCGTAGGCTTTCACTTTTGCGAGGGTATCCCCCCCCCCGCCGCCGACGCAATCCATCGCCACGCCGTTTTTTAAAAGATATTCTCCCGCCTCCTTTAACCTTGCCGAGGGCAAGCATACGGCGGCTTGCCGCAAGCGCACGGCACGCTCCCCAACCCGCCTAACCTCCTCCGTCGTTTCCAGTATCCCCTCAGAACAGGAAAGCGCGGACATGATTTCCGCGCGCTTTTTTTGCCGTTTATAATCGCGGTACTCGATCGCCTCGCGTTTGCTAATCGCAACTTTTTCTACCGCCGTGTTCGCTTTGGTAAGAGCTTCCGTTGTCTTTGTTTGCTTTTCCATACGTTGAGTATGCGACAAAGCCTTGCCTTTTATTCCAATTTCATCCAATTTATGACAACGCTTTTTTTATATACTTTCCCTATGTCTACTTTTCTTTCAACTTCGTTATTGCTAACACCGAACGCCCTAGGCGGCGTCTTTTTATTGCCCCTCGTTTTTAGCGTTTGTTTTCTGGGCGTACATATCGCCAAATACGCCGTTTTGGGCTGGCAATCCCGCAACGAACCGCAAGATTCGCAAAAGGCGGAAAAAGAAGAAAAAACAGCCCCGACGAACCCGCCGGAACCTGTTTACTATATCGTCGAGCGCAAACGCAAACGGGAAAAAAGCAAGTATTGCGAACCCAAAGAAATCCGTTTTAAATGATTTCAACGCATACCTGCCCTATCCGTTTTAGTTTTACGCCTTTAATTCACCCGATTCTTCGTCAAAGCGTTCGAGGTTACCCCCGTCCGTCCACAATCTTTCTAAATGGTAAAAAAGTCGAGTTTCGTCGTTGAAGATATGCACGATTACGTCGCCGTAATCAATAACCGCCCAACGGCCGTCGCGCACCCCTTCGATACGAGAAGGAACCAAGCCCAAATCTCTTTCAATCAACTCTTCCACCCGTTCGCCCATCGCCTTAATTTGCGGCGCGTTGCTGCCGCTTGCCAAGACGAAATAATCGCAAATATCCGTCTTTTCGCGCACGTACAGCGCGACGATATCCTTACCCCGTTTGTCCGCCAACGCCTTGCATACTGCAACCGCCAATTCTTTACTCGTTACCTTGTCCATATTCCACCTCCGTGAGTTTTATAAAATTCATACGCCAAGGCGGTCAAAGGATACACCTGTGCCCCCTTGCTCTTTAAAAATACCAAAGTTTGCCGCAAGGCCTCCTCTAAACACCTATCCAAAGTTTCCCCTTGCCAAAACAATTCTCGTAAAATCTCCACACCCTCGTAACTGCGCGAGGGTTCTATCATATCCGCAAGAAATATCAGCTTTTCCAATTCGCACATAGTTTCCCGTGCGCTGGTGTGATACCGAATTGCGTTTAAAATCTCCTCGTCCGTTATATGAAAGGAGTTCTCTGCCACGTACGCGCCTGCAAACTGATGCTTAACTTCTTTGGGCACCTCTCCCCACGCCGTCGGCAAAACGAACCCCGAAAGGTAGGGCGAGTTTTCGTCCAAGTTCTTCGCGCAATCGTGAAAGAGCGAGGCAGAAATTGCTTTTTCCTCGGAGATTTTTAATCCCCCCGCGCGCTTTGCGGCAACCTCTGCCACGCGCAGACTGTGCGCCCGCCTCGATTCCTTTTCCAAAGCCAACGCCGCCTTCGCATTTTTAATATAATACAGCTCCTTTTTTTGAATATATTCCGCCACCGATTGCGGCATATATTCGCTTACGTCCATACCTGCCCCCGCCAAAACACGAATCTTCGTCGAGGACACGTCCTCCCCGTCATAGGAGAGCCGAACGAATTTTTTTCCAAACCGCTTAAAAAAGGTTTCTTCTAAATCCCCTTTATCCTTCGCCCGTCCGCAAACGGCAAGCGTTACGTCGGCAAGAATACTTTCGGGATTTTTCCAGGTCGGAAAATCACGCAGCATATCCGCGCCCACAAGCCAAAATAGTTCGGCGTTAGGGTATCGTTCTTTAAAATACCGACAAGTGAGATAGGTATAACTCGTCCCCCCGCGCGCAATTTCATAATCGCTGATTTCCACCTTTTCCTCGTCCGCGAACGCCAATTTACACATTTCTAACCGTTCGTTATCGTTTGCAAGCTTTCGCCAAGGCTTATGCGGCGGCGCGTGCGCAGGCATTACGATCAGCTTGTCCAAGCCAAGCTCTCGTATTGCCGCCTGCGAAAGACGGATATGTTCCGTATGCACGGGGTCGAACGACCCGCCGAAAACCGCTATCCTCATAATGCCCCTTCTTTTTTGCTGCTATGCGCGCTTCTTTTCTATATTATACTATATATTTTTGTGTTTTTCAAGTTTAAAAGCGAAAAAATCCGTCAAAAATCTGGTTATGAAAAAGTTTGCTTTATATTCTGATTTATTTTTTTCCTTTTTCGTTACCGCTATCCTCGGGCTTTGCTTTTTTCGATACCTTGAAATTCCCTTCCTTTTTTCCCTGCTGCTTTCCATCCTTTGCGGGGGACTGGTTACGCTTGCCCTTGCCTCCTACCTCTTTTCCAAAAGGAAACACCTCTTTTTAAAAGGCACGGACGAGGCGCAAAAAGAAAAGCTCCTTTTGCATCTTGCCCTGTCCTCCGACGAAGCAAAAACCGCCTACTTTCTCTCTTTTTTAAAAAAGCAATCTCCCGAATCCCACCCTACGCGGTTTTCACGGCTCCGTCTGCAAACAGACGAATGTTTTTTCTTCTTGCATTTTGCTTTTACGCCCGTTTCCGCCGACGACGTCGCCGCCATGGCACGCCTGAAAACGAACAAACAAAAACGACTCCTTTGCGACGCCGTTGAAGAAAGCGCCCTTGCCCTTTGCCGTCGTTTAGGAATCGAAGTAAAAACGGGCAACGACGTCTATCTCTCTTTAAAGGAAGCGGAGTTTTTTCCCAAAACTTATCTTGGGGAAAACTTTGGCGCCGATAAGAAAAAACGAAACTATAAACTGTGGTTTTCCAAACGCAACGCCAAACGTTTTCTCGGTGGCGCCGTAATGCTTTTTCTGCTTTCCCAGCTAACGCCCTTCCCCTTTTATTATCTGCTTTTTAGCGGAATCCTCGCCCTCGCCGCCGTGCTTACTCGAATCTTTGGGCGTGTATAAGATTTAAAAACGCCGTCCCCAAACACCCGATACAATCACTTGCGGTCAACGAATATTCCCCGCGCGCTTTTACGGCGATTTCCGCCGCGCTTTGGGATAGATACGCTCCCAAAACCGCCCCTTCAAAGGCAGCCAAGTTGGCGCAAAGCCCCGCAATCACCCCCGAAAGCACGTCGCCACTGCCCGCTTTCGCTTGCCCCGAAGTCCCGTTTGCCACGAGATAGGTCTTCTTCCCGTCCGTAACGGAAATCGAAGCGTTTTTCAAAACTACGATTGCCCGATGCCGCGCCGCAAGCTCTTTGGCTGCAAACGCTCCCTCTTTCACAATCTCTTCCACACTCTTTTCACAAAGGCGGGAAAACTCTTTCAAGTGCGGCGTAAGTACCACGTCGCACTTTTTATTTTCGAACAAATTATCAAAGTTCTCTTTTTCGTAAGCAGCCAAGCTATTTAAGCCGTCCGCATCCAAAACCAAGCGCCCCGTATACGTTTGCAAAAGATAGACCGCCCCTTTGGCGACCTCTTTTGATACACCCATACCCATACCGTACGCAACCGAATCATACCCAAGTGTTTCTCGCATATTTTCTTCGTTAAACGCATACCTGTCCCCCTCGTTCGTGCTTTTTAACAGCACCTCGGGGGCTTTTAACATATAATAGGGCAATATCCCTTTCGGTAAAAATAAAGCCGTGTATCCCACGCCCGAACGTAAACAAGCCGCCGCAGAAAGATACGCCGCGCCCGTATACTCGATGCTCCCCGCAACGATTGCCGCGCGATGATAGCTTCCCTTATGCGAATTGCGCTTGCGCACGGGCAACCACTTCGTCAATTCTTCCGCACTCGCCAAACGGGCGTATTCCTTTTCAGGCAACAAAATCCCGATATCCGCGCGTTTGACTTCTCCCGAAAAATCCAATCCGTCCCCGCAAACCACGTCCGCTTTTATCTCCCCGATACAAAGCGTAACGTCGGCACGCACCGCGCAAACCTCTTTTTCGCCAGCGCAAAGTCCCGAGGGGACGTCGGCAGAAAGGACTTTCGTCCCCTGTGCTTTCAAAGCGTTTATTTTTACAACCGTTTCCGCATTTTTACCCTGCAAACCGCCGCGCAAGCCCGTCCCCACCAAGCAATCCACAACCAAGGCGTAATCCTTTTTCGGCAAAGCAGAAAAAATCTCTCCGCCCATATCTTCCCATTTTTTCTTGTTTTCAAGACACTCGAAAGACGTCCGTTCCGCAAAGAACACGACGTCTACCGCTCGACCGCATTTTCGCAAAATACGGGCGCAAACAAACCCGTCTCCGCCGTTATTCCCGCCGCCGCAAACGCATACAATCTCCCCCGTCGGCGCTAAGTCTTCCGCCTCGTGGGCAAGCGCAAGTCCCGCCCGTTCCATCAGCTCAATCGACGGCGTTCCGTTTTCTATCGTATAGGCGTCTGCCCTTCGCATTTCCTCGTTCGTTAAAACGTACATACCATTCTCCTAAACGCGCAAGGAAACTTCCACCGCCGAAAACCGACGGACTTCCTCGCAAACCAAAGCCAACAAATTCCCCTCCTCGTCCACAGAAACAAGGGTAGCAGGTATGCGTTCATTCCCTAAAATCAAGGTCGCGGTTCGCCCCATATACCCCAGCCGTTTTTGATACTCTTGCAAATCGGTTTCCGCATATAATCGTTTCGACAATTTTCTCGCCAACTTTTTGGTAGAAAACCGTTTTCCCGTTTCCTTTTTTATCGTGGTCGCTATTCCCTCCAATTCCTCTCCAGGCTCGTTATACACGTTCAGTCCAACCCCCACCACGGAAGAGTTTACTTTCTCTCCGCAAAAAGAATTTTCTATCAAAATCCCGCAAATCTTCCTTCCGTTTACGTGGATATCGTTGGGCCACTTGATAACGGGCGACAAAGCGCAATCCTCCAACACCTTGCAAACGGCAACCGCCGCCCCCGCCATAATTTTAAACGCTTCCTTGGCAGGAAACTCCTTATAAAAACGCAACAAGGACAGATAAACGCCTCCGCGCTCCGATTGAAAGCTGCGCCCCTTCGTGCCTCTTCCCCCCGTCTGCCGTTTTGCCACGACGAGCATATCCTTCCCCTCGCCACGACAATTCTTCACGTACTCGTTGGTCGAATCGATTTTGTTAAAACGCACTTTTTTCAGCTTGTTTTTTCCTTTCATTCAGTACCTGCTCCTATTCTTCACATTCTCCGTATATTTGCAGAGCCTCTTTTATCACGTCGTAAGAAAAGCCTTTCCCAAGCAAATGCCGATAGGCTTTTTGCAGCGTCGTTTTATCCGCCGTTTTTCCTCGCATATACTTTTGCAAAATCTCTTTTGCCGTACAAATCTCTATTTCTTCGTCCAAAGCCTCCAGCGCCCCGTCGATGTCCTCTTCCGCAACCCCTTTTGCGCGCAGCTCCATACGAATCAACCGTCCGCCCTTGCGCTTTGCCGCAGCCTCCACGTACGACTCGGCGTATTCGTTATCATCGAGAAAATGATACCCGCGCAGTTTTCCCACTACGTATTCGGCTACGGCAGGCAAATACCCTTTCCCCGCCAAGAAATCCCGCACTTGTTTTTCCGTCTTTCTCGTCGCGGACAAATGGTTTAACGCCTTGTCAAAAGCCGTTTCCTTTTCGCTTTCCATCTGTATTTCCGCTAGGCGTGAAGGCTCGATCGTTTGCCCGACCTTCAAACGGTTCTTTACCGCCGCTTCTAAAGTCAACCCGCAACAGAACCGCCCGTCTATATAAATATTGCACCGCCGCTTGTCCTTGACCTGCGGCGAAATCCCCGTAATCTCGTTCATAACCACCTCTACAAACAGTATACCCCAATTTAAAAAAAATGTCAACCCTATGCACCGTTGCCGCACCGCTTATCCAGCCAAGAAAATTTTAAAAATCTTTCGCTATCCGTTTACTTTTTTTTAAAAGCGTGCTATAATGAAAATAGAAACGCTTTTTAGGAGATTGTTATGGAATTTCATACCGTTGATATCCAAGGCTACACCGCCAAACTCCCCATCCTTCCTTTGCCTAGCGGCATTAAAATTGCTTTTTTTAACCTGCACGGCAATCCGGAACTGACGGAACACTGCGGTAAAGCGCTTGCGCCCTTGCTCTCCGATTGCGACGTACTCATCACCGCCGAATCAAAGGGTTTGCAGTTAACGCACTGCGTTGCGCGAGAATTGGGTCATAAATATTACGCCGTAGCAAGAAAGACTAAAAAATTGTATATGCAGGATGGAATCGAAACAAAAATCCGTTCCTCCATTACCACGGGCAAAACGCAAGACCTCTACCTTTCCAAACACGACGCCGACCTTTTGAAAGGCAAAAAAGTCGGTATTGTAGACGACGTCGTATCCACGGGCGCTTCGCTGGCGGGGTTGGAAGAAATCGTCGAATTGGCGGGTGGCATTTTGCATAAAAAAGCCTTCGTCCTTGCAGAAGACGAGGCGGCAAACAGAGAAGACATCGTTTATCTTGCCACTATCCCCATTTTTCTTTAATTTTGCCTAAGAATTCTTGTAAAACAGCCTTTTTGCGTCGAACTTTTTCCGTTCGGCGCATTTATTTTTTTAAAAGCACTTGCATTTTGCTAAATTATAGTATATAATGTAAGTAATCGTTAAAATCGGCGCTACTTTATGCCAACAAACAAGGAGAACTACTTATGTCGCGTAGAGACGAAATGCTTTATTACGAAGACGATACATACGAAAGAAAACAAAAACGCAAAGCCCAACGTCCGAAAAAGAAAGGCCGTTGGCTGGGCAGAATTATTTGTTTATTCCTCGGCTTTATCTTAGGTCTTGGCGGTTGCGTCGGCGCCGTCGTTGGGATCGGCTATTGGGCTTTGAACCAACCCTTAGAAAAGACGGTAAATAAAATCGATAGCTTTGCAGGCACCGACTTATACTCCTCTCTCTTTGGCACGACGGACGAAAACGGCAATTTCAAAGCGGGGATTTTGCATCAGGATTATGCCAACGCAAAAGTAAAGGAACTGATTTCCGACGTCAGCGACGTCTTTGGCGGAATTTCGGACGAAGGCACTTCGCTTGCCGATTTTAATAAAATTTCCCCCAAGACGGGCGAAGCGGTAGAAAAACTTCTGAACTCGCTGAGCAAATACGCCATTGAACTCGATTTGGAAAAAACCTTAAACGCACCGTTTAAGAGCCAATCGGAAACCACCCTTACCACGTATTTTAAAGATTCGATGATGGAAACGGCGGCGGGCGATTTCTTTAACGCGATGAGCGACGAAACCTCCCCCTTGCTTACGGCGATCTGCTACGGCGAAGAAAACGTACATTATACCAAGGACGCAGACGGCGTTATTAAAATGGAAGACGGCTGTAAAAAGACCACCTTCGGCGACCTTTTAGGCAACGATTTCAACTCCATTTTAAACCGCGTGCCCGCAGAAACGATTTTGACCGTCAACCCTGACGACTCCGTTATGTGCGCCATCGCGTACGGCTCTTCCGCGCGCTATACCTTCGTAAACGGCAAGGCGGAAATGAACCAAGTAACCTACACCCTGCAAACGGTAGGCGGACAGCCCAAATTCATCGACGATAAGAACGAAGAACTCGTTTGTACGTATACCGAAATCACGGGCGGTTATCAACTCGTAATCGATACGGGCAAGGTAGACGAAAACAATCAGCCCATCACCGAAACTCAGTACGTAAAAGTAGACGGCGACGAGGCAAAAGCGTATGCAGACGAAAACTTTGCAACCGTTATCAAATACAAAAAAGTTTCGATCGGCGATTTGCAGGCAGACGCAATGTCGATTGTCGATAATATCCTTTTAAAGGACGCACTCGCCATCGACGCAAGCTCGCACAAGGTACTCATCTCCCTTGCGTACGGCAGCGAATATAAAATCGTAGGCGAAGGCGAAAACGCGAAAATCGAAGGCGGCTCCCCTCGGACGATCGGTCAGCTTCGCAACCAAGGCGGCAACCTCATCGACGATATCCCCCTTGCAGACATCGTCAGCGAAGATAGAAACGATAAACTGGTTATGTACCTGCTCTACGGCAAACAAGGCGTACATTATCAAATCAATACGCAAACGAACGAAATTGAAATGCTGCAACGCCGCATCGCCATTTCCTCCTCGGATAAGGTTTATAACGAATACGGCGAATCGATTGCAAGCGACGGATTAAATAAAGAAAATAAAACCTATACCGACACGGACGGCGTCGTTTACAAATACGTAGACTCCGGGCTTGGCACGATTAAAACGAAAGACGGCAATACGGCTACTTTGTATTACCTCAACGACGAAAACGGCAACAAAGTAAACTATAAAAAATCCACGCTCGGCGATATGGCAGGCGGCGACAACCTCGTCTCCCGTTTGAGCAGCAGATTGACCGTTGGCGAAGTTATGAACGTTGAAGACGACCACACCTCGCACAACCTTATCCAACACGTACAAGACGTTATTATCGACGATTTGCCCACCGCTATCAACGACCTTACCGTATGGCAGGTCTACGGAAAAGACATTTTCGAGGAAGGCCATGAGGGCGATCCCAACCACCTCAAGAGCAATACCTGGTGGTATCTTTTGAACGTAAACGGCACGTTGCAAGATTATAAAATCAGCGAAATGGAGCTTATGATCAATAACCTCAAAGAAAATATCCATTACGCGACCTTGCAACAACTCAAAGACGACGGAATGATTCAGTTTGGACCTTCCACCCTCGGCGAAGCTATCAAATACAAAATCTACTACACGAAGACGCAGTATATCGAAGTTAAGATCGGCGAAAAAACCGCAAAAGAAGTGCTCGTCTATGCAGACGGCACGCCCAAGCAAACCTACGGCGAATTGACGGTAGAAGAAATGCTGCTTTTCGTGGACGGTATGATTTCGGCAGTAGCCAAACTGGAAGGGATTCTTGGCGTATAAGAAAGTATAAGCAAACGAAAAAAGAGGGAGTGCAAACTTCCTCTTTTTTTCGTCAAAAACTGCAGGATTTCTATGAAAAAAGCCTGAAAAACGATTGACTAAATTTTAAAAATAGGCTATAATAACTCTACACGGTCGTAAAAACGGCTGTTTTAACCTTGCGTATCGGGGCAGATACGCCGAATAAGACCAGGAGGTGAAAAATATGGCTAAATACGAAATGCTTTATTTGCTCAACAACGACTTGACCGACGAAGCAAAAGACGCCAAAATCGCAAAGTACGAAGATATCGTAAAATCGATGGGCGGCGCAATTGTTTCCACGGACAAATGGGGTACGAAGAAAACGGCTTACCCTATCAAGTTTAAGAACGAAGCGTATTACGTTCTGATGACGTTCGAAGCAGCAAGCGGCGCAACCGTAGAAGAATTGAAGCGTGTTGCCGGTATCGACGCTGACGTTGTTAGACGTTTGATCACGAAGCTCAACTGATAAGAGGGACATTTATGAACAAGGTATTTTTAATCGGAAACTTAACGCGCGATCCCGAGCTCCGCGAAACCCCCTCTGGGGTGGCTATGTGCCGTTTTGCTATTGCAGTCAACCGTAACTATTCTTCGGGCGACGGCGAACGTCAAACGGACTTTTTCGAATGTACCGCATGGCGCGGTATGGCGGAAACGATTGCACGTTATACCAAGAAAGGCAAAAAGATTTCTATCGTAGGCAGCATTCAGCTTCGCAACTACGAAGACAATCAAGGCGTGAAACGCACCGCGGTAGATATCGTGGTACAAGATTTCGAATTCCTCTCCCCTAGAGATGAAAACGATTCGTTTGACGACGTTGCCGACGCACCGCGCGCGTCCGCTAAAAAGAAGCCCACGCTTCAAGCAATGGACGACGACAGCGACATTCCTTTCTAAGAAAAGGACCACAAATAATTAAAGGAGTTACCTATTATGGAAGAAAAAGCACCTGTTAAAAAGGTATTTAAGAAAGCGCCCCGTAAAAAGGTCTGCATGTTCTGCCAGGAAAAGCTTGACGTAATCGATTACAAAGACGTAAACCGTCTTAAGAAATTCATCACGGAAGGCGGCAAGATCATCCCCCGCAGAATGAGCGGTACTTGCGCAGCGCATCAAAGATTGCTTGCAACCGCTATCAAGCGTGCAAGAATCACCGCACTTCTCCCTTTCAAAGGCGAATAATTACCTATCAAAAATTAACCACCGAAGTTTTCACTTCGGTGGTTTTTTTCTTTTACGTTTCCATTAAGCCCGCCGCACGGAGCGCCGCCAAAATTTCGTTGACCGTCGTTGCGACTTCTTCCGCCGTAACCCCCGTCACCGTCAAATCCGCCACCGCCGCTGCGGGTGTCACCACCCCAGGCTCGCCTTGAAGTCGGATCGTAGC
>JAZUCW010000148.1:0-5170 GCA_045639305.1 Candidatus Scatosoma sp. | reverse complement strand
ACCAAACGAGATTTTTTACTATTTTGGGGATAACGGACACGCGCCGTACGGCAATTTAAAAGACAAGACGATTCTACGCTACGTTCGCAAAGCAATGAAACGATTCGTCCGTTTGCAAGTAAAAGCGGTGGTGATTGCTTGCAATACGGTAACTGCCGTTTGCATAGAGAAATTGCGGGCAGAATACCCTTTTTTGATCATCGGCGCAGAACCTGCTGTGTTCGCCGCGGCAAAAAAGGGGGGAGAGGTGTTGGTTTTGACGACGCGGGCTACGTATAATGGCGCTCGTTTTCAAACACTTTGTCTGCGGGCAGGGGAACGCTTTCCAAAAGCCTTTATAAAAGCCGTGGCTTGCGATGCGCTAGCTGGAACGATTGAAAAGTGTTTATTGGAAAAAGATTTTGATTTTACGCCTTTGCTTCCCCACGGCAAACCCGACGGCGTGGTGTTAGGATGTACGCATTACGTATATATAGAAGAAGTCGTGAAACGCTATTACGGCTGCGAGGTTTACCACGGCAACGAGGGGATTGCCAACCGCCTTTGCGCCATTTTGAAAAAAGGGGGAGAAAAAGGAAAAAATGCGGAAGAACAGGGAGAGTTAACCACCGATATCCACCGCGCGGATTTTTCGAAAAAGAAAGGGCGTTTTTGGAGAAAAAAGGGGGCGAAAAGGAAGAAAAACGCCTTTTTATCCTCCGTCTATTTTCTCGGAAAATATGGAAAAATCAACAAAAAACAACACAAACAAATGTTCGCTCCCAAATAAACCTCGAAAAAGAGTCAAAATTGGTTGCCGTGTGGTTAAAAATCCCAAAAAAAATTAAAAAATGGTAAAAAACTTTCAAAAAACACTTGACAATGGTTAAAAGTGGTTGTATAATAAGAATAACCATTCCCATAAGGGGGTGGAATTGAAAAAAGCAAGGAGGTAAGGCGACAATGTTTAAAGGCATGTTCGAACATCAGTTGGACGATAAAAACCGCTTGCGTATTCCCTCCAAGTTTAAAAAGGAGCTCACGGGGGAAAACGGGGAAAGATCGTACAGTTTTTTTAGAGGTATGAACCGTTGTATCTGTGTGATGGCAGACGAGGATTTGGACGATGCGATCGCTTCGATTTCCGAAGAAGGGATTTCCGAATCCAATCATGCGTCGGCAATGTTTTTCAGCAGTATTTTTTCCGCAGAGGAAGACGCGCAAGGCAGGGTGGTTTTGCCTGCGGCGTTAAAGAAGATGGCGGGAATACAAAAAGAGATTATTACGATTGGTAGAGGAAAGCGACTGGAAATTTGGTCGGCAGAGAAATACTACGAATATATCGACGGCGTGGATTACGACGCGGCGTTAAAAGAATTGGGGATTTAACAAATGTTAGAATTTTCGCACAAACCCGTTATGCCGGAAGAATGTATGGATTCGCTCGCCTTAAAAGACGGCGGTATTTACTTCGACGGTACGGTCGGCGGGGGCGGACATTCTTACGAGATTTTGAAAAGAACTTCGCCTAGCGGCAGGCTGATAGCGACCGACCTCGACGACGAGGCGATTGCGGCGGCAAGCAAGAGACTTGGCGAATTTAGCGGAAGATTTGAGATATACAAATCCAATTATAAGGATTTCGAACTCGTCTTTCAGCGCGCAGGAATTGATAAAATAGACGGAGCGTTGCTTGATTTTGGGGTTTCCTCCCATCAGATTGACGACGAAGAGCGTGGGTTTACCTACCGAAAAGCGGACGCACCGTTAGATATGCGTATGAATACGTCTGCGTATTTGACCGCAGAAATCGTATTGAACACGTATCCTGAAAGCGAAATTGCAAGAATATTGAAAACGTACGGCGAAGAGACGTTTGCAAAGCAAATTGCCAGAAACGTCGTGAAATACAGAGAAAAACAACCCTTAAAAACGTCGGGGGAATTTGCAGAGATTATCAGAAATAGTATTCCTGCAAAATTCCGTTACGGCGCACCGTGCGAAAGGAAGAGTTTCCAAGCGCTGCGCATAGAGGTAAACGGCGAGCTTGACGGGTTGTACGAACTGGTTTTGTCTTTGACGAGACGGTTAAAAAAAGGGGGACGTATCGCCATTTTGACCTTCCATTCTTTGGAGGACAGAATCGTGAAAGAGGCGTTTAGGCAGTTAGAATCGCCTTGTACCTGCCCTGGAAATTTCCCCGTCTGCGTGTGCGGAAAAAAACCGGAAATAAAAATTATTACGAAAAAGCCGATTACGGCGACGAAAGAAGAGCTCGAATACAATTCGAGAAGCAAATGTGCGAAATTAAGAGTTGCGGAAAAGATTTAGCCGCAGGAGATAAGGAAATAGGGAAGTCTTAGGAAAAACGGGGATACGGAGGAGCTGGAAAATGGAATCGGTACGCGAACGGCAAACGATTGAGTTGACGAATGCAGAAATGGAAGCGCAGAGACATAACGCCATGATAAAGGAGCGTTATCGTCTTTTAAAAGACGCAGAAGAAGTCCAGTTTGCAAATAGCCAGCGCGTTTCGACCGTACAACCCACCGTGTCCGTCGTAGAAGAAACCGTTTACGCTTCGCCTACGGTAGAGGACGCACCCGTTGTAGAACAGATTCCCCAAGTTACCGAATTTTTGCATGAAAAACTCGGTGGTATATTTACGGCGGAAAAATTCGAGGCATTGCAAGAAAAGGTGGCGACGATTGCGCCTACGTACGTTGCGCCCGTTGTGCAGCGTGAAACGGCGGTTGTAAAGGAAGAGCGTTACGGCTTGACTCCGCTTGCAAAAGTTTTAATGGCGGTAGCTACTTTCGTCATTTTGGCAATGCTTGCATTAATCGGTGTGAATTCGGCGATTCTTAGACAAAAAACCGTTCGTCTTGAAAATATCGAGGCGGAAACCCAGCAATTACAAGAAGAATACGCGCAAATTATGTCGAGAGTACGCGAAGTTACCTCGGAGGAATCGATTCTTGCTTGGGCGGAAGAAAACGGTGTATTGGGTATGATATCATAAAAATTTAGGAGCAGACTTATTAAAAAATCAAATAACGGATATTCGATATCGGTTTTACGAAAGAGGTTATTCGCCATCGGATTGGCGGTAACCTTTCTTTTTTTGGCTTTGTGCGTGCGTTTTTTCTACGTGCAAGTGCTTTGGAGTGAAGAATTGAATTACCGCGCGCTCGATCAATGGACGAGGGAAATCCCTATTATTGCCAAGCGGGGAAAGATTACGGATAGAAACGGGGTCGTTTTGGCGGATAACGAAACGGCGTATACCGTCTTTGCTCGGTCCAACGCCGTTAAGGACGCGCAAAAAACCGCCTCGCTTTTAGCGGAGGCGCTGGGAGGGGAGAGTGAAAGGATTTACGAAAAACTAACGAAGAAAAAAGCGTCCGAGGTGACGGTGGCAAAAAAGGTGGGAAAAACGGAGGTGGAAAAACTTTCGTCCCTTTCGCTCGACGGCGTGTATTTTTCCCGTGATAATTTGCGTTATTATCCAAAGGGGGACGCGCTTTGCCAAGTTCTTGGTTTTACTTCGTCGGACAACGTAGGCACGACGGGGATAGAGAAATATTACAATCAATATCTTTCCGGGAAAAACGGCGAGCTTTTGCATGAAACCGACCTTGTTGGAATTGAAATTGAGGGCAGCGTCGCCACGTACCTGCCTGCGGAAGACGGGTATAATTTGCAACTGACAATCGATTACGGAGTGCAGGAAATCGTGGAGAGTGCTTTGGAAAAAACGGCGGCACAGTATTCGCCCGTTTCCGCCGAGTGTATCGTTTTGGACGCGGATACTTTCGAGGTGCTTGCTTTGGCGAATTACCCTTCGTATAATTTAAACGAAGTACCGAGAAACGACGCCGACCTTTTAAATGCTTTGACGAGAAATCGTATAGTCAGCGATATTTACGAACCGGGTTCGACTTTTAAAATCGTAACCGCCGCCGCGAACATTGAAGAAAATTTGCGAGGGAATAAAAACGCTTTTGCTACGAATTATATCTTTAATAGTTCGCGTACGCGCGCCGTAGACGGTACGACGGTCAAGTGTTGGAGCAATCACGCAAACGGGAAACATAGCAACCAAACCCTCGCCGAGGCGTTGAATAATAGCTGTAACCCTTGTTTTACGGATATTGCTATGGCGCTTGGGAAGGGGAAATTTTACGAGTATTTGTCAAACTTTGGGTTTGGGAAACGAACGGGGATAGATTTTAGCGGGGAAGCGTACGGGCTGTTGATGAGTGAAAACGTCGTGCGCGGGTGCGACCTTGCGCGTATCGGGTTTGGGCAAACGATAGCCGTTTCGGGGATACAGCTTGCCTGCGCCGCAGCGTCCGCGGTAAACGGTGGGTATTATTACGCGCCAAGGCTAGTAAAAAAGGTATACGCAGACGACGGGTACGTGTTAAAAAATTACGAGCCGCAGTTAAAAAATCGTCCCATCAGTACGCAGGCGTCGAAAATTTTGGCGGAAATGTTGGAGGGGGTCGTGCGCGACGGCAGCGGGAAAAAGGCGTATATCGAGGGGTACAGAGTCGGCGGAAAAACAGGTACGGCGCAAAAGTTTGAAAACGGACACATCGCCGCGGGGAAATACGTTTCGTCGTTCGTGGGCTTTTTCCCTGCGGATAACCCGAAATATCTCGCGCTCGTTATCGTAGACGAACCGCAAGGGGCGTATTACGGGTCGGTGGTTGCCGCGCCTTGTGCGGGGGAAATATTTCAAGGAATAATATCGCTAAAAAATATTCAGCCGACAACGTAAGGCTTGCTAATAATAAAAAACCAAGCGATACTTTTCTTGTTAAGCATCGCAAATTTTACGAGTAAAAATTAAACAAAAAAACAACGAAAAGTATAGGGAATGCCTTCCGTTGTTTTTTGCTTGAAACGATAGTTTTGCCGAGGCTGACAGTATCGTAATGGCGGCGCCTTACTGGGATATGATGTTTCCGTCGGGGTTAAAAATCGATTTGGGGTAAGAAGTAAAAATCTTGTGATGGCGACGCTGTTGCAGGATTTTTGTTTTCCATTGAAATTTACAAAAACTTTCACGTAAAAGCACGGTGAAAGATTATCACAAAAAGGGGAAAGATTTTCTATTGATTTTATATGGAAAAGTTGTATAATAAAGACAGAGATTTTATAAGAGGAGATAGTTTGTTTATGA
>JAZUCW010000147.1:0-11489 GCA_045639305.1 Candidatus Scatosoma sp. | reverse complement strand
AAGCCCACTCGTATACGAGCAGTCAAATCGTTGAGCCTACCTGCACGGAGAACGGGTATACTCTGCACACGTGTGGCTGCGGGGCGACGATGAAAAATAGCACGGTGAAAAAGCTGGAACACGATTTTGGCGAATACGTCTTGAACGTAGACGCGGCTTGTCATACGGTTGGCATACTGACGGCGAATTGCTCACGGTGCATAGAAAAGGATAATAAATACGTCGAGGCATTGCCGCATTCGTTGACGCTTATCGAAGAGGTAGAGCCGACTTGCATAGAAAGCGGGTATAAAAAATACCACTGTGAAAAATGCTTGGAGGATATCTATACCGATTACGTGCGCGCGACGGGGCATACCTCGGATATCGTGCACGAAAATACCGTGATAGCGGGTTGCGAACAGGACGGTTATGACGAGTATTTCTGCTCGGTTTGTGACGAGTGGTATTATGAAAATTTCGTTTCGGCAACGGGGCACGATTGGGGTGAGACGGAGTGTAACAACTGTCACACCGATATCAAGGCACTGTGGTTGACGAAAAAGGACGGGGACGTTTCGGTGCGTTACGTGGAAGGCAAGGGCTGGAAGGTAACCGCGCTCGATAAAAACGATTACGATTTTGCAATCGACGCGAGCGAGCTTGCCAAACAAATGGAAAACGGCGCAAAGAAATTGACCGTCGTGTTTGGCGGGGCGTTTGACGGCGCGGATTTTGGCGTAGGCAATCCCGTGAATTGTAAACTTTGGGTGATTCCTAAAAACTTGCAAGGCGAGGACGTTTGGGATTTTGACGTGCGTTGGATTAGCGGATTTAAGGACAACGGCAACGGGACCTATTCGGTGGAAATCGATTTGATGAGAAAGGGGTATCTTTTTGGCGAAGGGATTTATTTCCACGTCAGCAATTTGGACGTGGGAGGCGTTTCGATCGGCGCTTGTTATATCCACGATATCGTCTTTTCAAAATAAGGAGTTCGTATGATTAGGAGAAAAAGAAAAACGGATAAAACCGAGAAATGGTTTATTCTCTCGTTTATGATTATTCCGATCGTCAGTTTCTTGCTCTTTTACGTGTACGTCAACCTTGATTCCTTCATTATGGCGTTTCAAAAACCAGAAGACGAAGGATTGGTTTTTGCGGGCTTTGAAAATTTCGAGTGGGTTTGGGAGAGAATCGTAAACGGCTCGACGGACGAAGTGCTCGATTTGCAGAAGGCGTTTTCAAACACGTTTTTGACGTTTGGGATTCAGATGCTGATGTTTATCGTCGGTATGTTGGTCGCATACTTTATTTATAAGAAGATTCAAGGGTATAAAGCCTTTCGCGTAATCTTCTATCTGCCTACGATTTTGTCGGCGGTCGTCAGCAGTTATTTCTTCTTCCAATTGATGCAATCGGAGTTTTGGAATAACGCATTGGGAAAATTGTACGGGCTCGATTACGAGATGACGAACCCGCTCGATATCTCCGATTTTGCCAATAAAATGGTGCTGTTGAACTTTATTTGGCTGTCCTTCCCTGCGAATATGATTTTGTGGGGCGGAACGTTTGCGCGTATCCCCGAATCGGTGTTGGAATCGGCAAAGATTGACGGCGTGGGTTGGTTTAGAGAGTTGGTGCAGATTATTCTGCCGATGGTATGGCCGACCTTGGTATTGCTTTTGACGACCAACCTTGCGGGCGTTTTCGCGGCGTCTGGGAACGTCTTCCTCTTAACGCAAGGGGAGCGTGGCACGCAAACGGTGTCGAACTGGATGTACCAAATGGTTTTGTGGTCGCCCAATCCCGATACGTCCGACCATCTCTACCGCGTTTCGGCGCTTGGGTTGATGTTGACGGTCGTTTCTTGTACGATTGCCATTTTGGTAAGAAAGTTCTTAAATAGCAGAGTCGAGGAGGTGCAGTTCTGATGCAGATTTCGGCTTTGTTTAAACGGAAAAACAGGATAAAAAGAACGCTGAGCGAAAGTATCGTGCATGCGTTTGTGTTCGTGATTTTCGCACTCGTGGCGTTTTCCTATCTCTACCTCATTTTCTGGTGTTTCCATTCGGGGATGAGAAGTTACGACGCGCTTGTGGAAACGCCGTTCGGGTTTGGCGGGTATCAACTGTCGAACTATATCGAGGTGTTTGAGGTCGTCGGCGCAAACGAAGTAGGGGGCGTGACCTTCGTTGGAATGATTTTCAACAGTATGTACTTCTCCTTCTTAGGACCCTTTTTGACGATTTTCGTGACGGCACAGCTTGCCTACGTAACCTCGAAGTATCGTTTCTTCGGGGCAGGCGGGGTGTATTATATCGTACTCGTCGTGATTACGTTGCCTATCTACGGTACGCAATCGGCGATGTATAAATTGTTGTTCCATCTCGATTTCTTAAACTCGCCATTGATGATTTTGACCTCTTTAAACGGCTTTTCGATTTACTATATGTATTTCTACGGCTTTTTCAAGAGTATGTCTTGGACGTACGGCGAGGCGGCGCAGCTTGACGGCGCAACCCATTGGGGAATCTATTATAAGATTATGTTGCCGCAATCGTTGCCAATGTTCGGGGCGTTGTTTATGATGCTTTGGATTGTCGATTGGAACTCCTATTCGACGGCGTTGATTTATTTGCCCGAAATGCCGACTTTGGCTGTGGGGATTTATAAATTCCAGACCTGGGCAGAAAATAACTATCGGCTCGATTTGTTGTACGCGGCGTACGGGATTGCAATGTTGCCGCCCATGGTATTGTTTATCATCTGTAACAATACCTTGATGAGCAATGTTTCTATCGGTGGGATTAAAGAGTAAAATAATAAGGAGAAAATAAGATGAAAAAGGTAAAAAAAGTAGCGGCGCTTGCTTTGGCTTTGGCGGCAATCGGCGCGTGCGGAACGGTAACGGGCTGTAAAGCGGGCGGCGGTATGGAAGAAGCCGACGAAAACACCGTGCAAATTTATGCGTGGGATTCGGGCTACGGTATCGATTGGCTGCAAAAAATCATCGACGATTTCAATGAGGGACAATCGCAATATAAGGCGAAATTGTATTCGAATACCAACGCTTCGGTTGTTATCGATACGCTGGATTTGCGTAAATCCAACCCCTACGATTTGTATTTCACGATGCTCAATTCGTCCAAATACAACGAAGACTTTATTGATATGAGCGGGATTTTGAACGATAGCCCCACGGGCGAAGATGGCAAGATCCGCGATAAATATTACGACGGGCTTATCGAGGGTTTGAAGGATGCGAAAGGCAAGGAAAAATTCCTTTGCTACGGGTACGGCAACGCAAGTATCGTATACAATACCGACTTGATTTCGGAAGACGAAGTGCCTAAGACGACGAAGGAATTGGAGATTTTGGTTGCGGAGCTTGACGCTACTTGCGATCCTTGGTTATTCTTTAACGATACCGGTGTCAACGGGTATTGGAATTATTTGACCGAGGCTTGGGCAGCGCAGTATAACGGGCTTGATTACCATTATAATACCTTCTATAAATTGAAGGATGAAAACGGGAAATCCCCCTCCAAAGACGTGCTTTTGAAAAAGGACGGCAGATACGAGGCGTTGGAAGTTATGGAAAAAATCATTACCCCCAACACCGTGCATAGAGATTGCACGAATACTTTGCATAGTACCGTACAATCGAAGTTCTTGAAAGGGGAAGCGGCGATGATGCCTAACGGCAGCTGGCTTATGAACGAAGCGAGCGCAAACAATAGCGCTATTGGAATGATGAAGGTGCCCGTTATCAGCTCGATCGTCGAAAAATTGGAAGACTCTTCGATGAGCGATAAGACTTTGTCGGCGATTATCGACGCGGTAGACGCAGGGGCAACCTCCAGCGAGTTGTGCAGTGAAAACGATTTCAACCGCATTAAAGAAGCGAGAAATATTATGTACAACAACGCGACGGAAAGTTATATTTTCGCGCCCAACTATTCGAACGCATTGAAGGCGGTAGAGGTGTTCTTGCAATGGTATCATAAGGATTCGTCCATTTTGCGTTATAACGAAACGACGAAATTGCCTGCGGCTTGCAAATTAAACGACGCAAGTTTGTTCGATTTGTCCAAGCAGTCGGCGTGGACGCAGACGATGTTTGATTTTGCAAACACGGTTACGCCTTTGGCACCCAGGATGGATAGAGCGGACCTCTTCTTAGAACAGGGCAATAACTTTATCATCAATATCAAGACGGCTGGGGATATGAGTACGGCAAGTTCGAAAGATAGAAAGAACGCCGACCAGATTTGGACGGCGATGACGAATCGTGTAAACGAATATTGGAAGGATTGGTCAAAATGAGAAAATCAATAAGAAGAACGTTGCTTGCGGCGGCAATCGCCGCTTGCGCGTTTGCACCCACCCTTACGGGGACGATTTCCGCCTCCGCAGGCGCTTCGCGCGCGAACGTGGCGTCGGAAGCGAGTGTCGTGGACGGGCGTATCAACGCGGGTGACTTTTTGCTCGACGGCGGCGTGGAAGGCGAAGGGAAAAAGCTCGTCTTTAACGGCGAGTCGAGTTATTCGAGCGTAATCGGCAAAACGAAAATTCATAACCTTGCCGCATACGACGTAAAAACGATGTTGCAAGGCGGCATGGAGATAGAACTTATTTCGCTTGTGGAAGACGGCGGGGTTTTTTCTATCTGCTTTGGGCTGCAAAGTTTGTCTTCGGAAAGGGACTCTAAAGGCGTATTGGAAATACGCGTGTACGAGGATAACGGGATAAATTTAGCCGTATACGAACACCTTGGGGACGGACTTTCGAACGTGCTTTTAAACGGCAGGCAGTATCCTAATTTCCAAAAGGGAGATAAGGCAAGCATTTCTTTTAGCGTTGCTTCCGATGGGAAATTCAACCTTGATTTCAACGGAGAACGGGTGATTGAGGACAAGACCCTTTACGAGGGCGGCGACGGGTATTTTGCGCTCTTTTCCGAGGGCAAAAACACGGTAAAAATCGGCGAACTTTCCTTGTTTGGGTATTCGTACGACACGCCTGAAAACGTTGATTATACGGAGAATTTTGACAACGGGGCGTATAACGCAAACGTATTTTATTCGATGAGCAAGGTGGCGCCGTTATCTCCCTCGTATTTGACGGTGGAAGACGGGGCTTTGAAATTTAGCAATACGGCGGGGGCGCATATTACGACCAGACACGCCTATTCGAATTTTGAAATGTGTTTTGACGTGACCGAATTGCAACGCGAGGCGGTTTACGATAAGAACGGGAATATTGAAAAATTGATTTCCAATTGGTTTAGTATTGCCTTTGGCGTAGACAATCCCGACCAAGCACCCGAAAGCACCAATCCTATGGCGGTGTCTTTGCAGGTCGAGGGTATGCCTTCGGACGAAAAGACGGACCAAACCAAACCGAATACCAATCCACGTTTGATTTTGTGGGACAAAGGCGTTCCGCAAAAGATTACGGATATGCCCTATAATATTTGGGACAAAGCCGCCTTCGACGGTAAGGTAATCAACGTGAAGTTCTCGATTACGGACGGCGTTATCAAGCTTTGGATGAAGACCTCTGAAGACGAAGCCTTCGGCGCGCCTGTGTTTGAACACGACCTTGGGTATACGCCGTCGGGGCACGTGCGTTTGTATACTTGGGGGCAAAACGCGACTTTGCCTAGCGGGTTGCAGTATAACAGTATCGCAAACTTTACCGTGGACAATCTCGGTATTAAAAACACCGATTTTGAGGGCGCGAAGAAATTAACGAGCGTGGAATATAAGCCCAACGTCATTGCACCTACGCCCGATTATAATTATACGACGAAATTGGACGATGAAGATTTGTTGATTAATCGTTTGGACGAAATCGAGGGCGGCTGCTCGTCGGCAATCGGCGGGTTGGCGGTGTTGCCCGTTCTCGGCGGGGCTTTGCTTTTAGCAAAAAGGGGGAAGAAAGATGAATAAGACGAAATGGACGGCTTGCGCCTTGTCGGTTTGTTTGGGGCTTTCCCTGTTTGCAGGTTGCGGTTCTGCCGTGGAGTGTGTCGAATACAAGGACGGGATGAGTTATACCAAAACGCAAAAGGGAAAAGCCATCTCTTACGCGGCGCTTTCCTACGATATTATCGGCGGGGAAGAGGTAATGCCTATCGGCGGGTTCTACGCGCCCTTTACCTCGGGAGGTAGCTTGGACGGGCATTCCTTGCCCGACTTTATCACGGACGAATACTATCAATTAATCGCCGACTGCGGTATCAATACTTTCGTATATTCGATTGACAGATGGACGACGGGCGGGGATATGTATAACGCAAATCTCGTAAAAGCGCTCGACCTTTGTGAAAAGTACAACATTGGGTATTTCGTGGACGCTTGGTGGACGAGAAATCAGCTGGGCAGTCAGACGGAGGATTTCCCCTTAGAAGATATGACGATGAAAGCGGACGGGGAGAATCCCGAGCTTCGCGCGTTGGTGGACGAAATTTCCGCAAATGGTCAAAGAAAAGCGTTTATCGGTATGCTTTCCTTCGACGAGCCGTTTACGGCGCAGCTTGACAACCTCGGCGTGTTTAGCGATGCTTTCTACGGTTTGGATAATACCGAAGGGTATGATTTGTATTTAAACGCGCGCGGGTATTGGGCGGGTGTCGACAACTTCTGGGGATATTCCGACCCGATGGAATTCGACGATTATATTCGTACTTTCTTCGAGGTGGTAAAGCCGCGTATGTTGTCGGTTACGCAGTATCCGTTCACTTCGGCGCAAACCCCTGACGCAAATATCACCGCCCTTCTTACCAACCAATTGCAGGTATCGAGAGAATACGCAAGGGAATACAACGTTCCTTTCTGGCGTATGTTGCAGGCAGGCGGACAGTGGAACGATAAGGGAGAGTGGATTGATTCGGTTGCTCCTTATCCTTCGGAAGGCGAAATGCTCTTCGACGTCAATATCTCCTTGGCGTACGGGGCGAAGGCTATTCAGTATTTCCCCTTGATTCAACCCCAATATTACGCAAACCAAACGGGCGGTACCTACGATTTTGAAAACCGCAACGGTTTGATTGGTGCGGACGGGAACTTGACGAGATGGTATTATTATGCGCAACGCGCAAACAAGCAGATTGCGGCGATCGACCACGTTTTAATGAAAGCCTCTAACGAAGGGGTTATCGTGCACGGCGAGGACGCGCGCAGAGTTATCGTAACCAACGGCGAAACGAGAAAGACCGTCTTAAAAGAAAACACCTTCCGTCAGTTGGAAAGCGTGGAAGGGGACGATTGCGTAATCGGTTGTTTCGACTATAAGGGCGGTACGGCGCTGTACGTCGTCAACTATTCGCGTACGGAAAAGGCGGATATCACCTTGCGTTTTGACGAGGACGATTACCTTTACGAAGTTATTCAAAGGGCGCACAGCTCGAAATTCGTCGGCAACGCTTTGCCGCTTCGCTTGGACGCAGGCGAAGGCGCGTTGATCGTTTTGGCGTAAAATTTAGGTGTAAAAACACTCCCCGTTGCGAAATTTTCGCAACGGGGAGTTTTTATTTTCACTAGGGCAGGTACGCGTTGAACGCTTATAAGCTGTCTGCAAGCGCCTGCATGTTTTCCTTTGTATGGCAAGGGAAAATAATGATATGCGCCTTTTTGCTGTGTGTACCGTCTGCGTGGTTTTCGGGAAAACAGGAAAGCTGGAATTCTTTGCAAACCGCAGCGTTTGGCTCGTCTATGACGAAGATGTTGGATTGTTTCGCACGGTAGAAAGGAACGTTCCGCTTTTCTAGCATCTCTTCAAAAAGATGGACGTTTTGACTATATCGCAAGGGGTCCGTTTCATTTAACTGCTCTAAAACGTGTTGGTAAAGGGCGTAGGAGGGAATGGATCGAGATCCCGAAACGGTTGTGTCGCGTTGGCCTATGTATTCAATTTTTTCTCCGTACGGAGCCTCCGTGGAGACGAATACCGAATGCACGTCTGGGAAGCCGATGTATTTATGCAGGCTGACGCAGATGGAATGAATCCCCTTTTCTTTTGCGTTTTTAATCAGCGGCGCGTCCGCTTGGTTGTTGGGAATCCCGCCAAAGAGTGCGGCGTCTACGTGGAGATAATAGGGAATTTTATGCTGTCGCAAAAACGCTACGACGGCGTCGATATCGTCGCATTCGCCAAACTGGGTCGTGCCGTGGGTCAGTACGATATTGGCAGGCAACCGCAGGCTTTCGTAATTCTTTAAAATAGACGTAAACAAGGTTTCCTTGTCCATAACGTCTTTGCCTTTTGTGGGGATTTCAAGGTGTTTGTACAGCTTTGCCGCTTTGCCGATGGAATAGTGCGCGGACTGCGAATAGTACAATACGCCGTTAGGGTACTTGGCAAACGCAGCGGCAATCCCGCAAGAGTTGCTTTCCGTGCCGCCGCTGGTAACGTATCCCCAATGATTTTTGCCCATGCCGAATTTTTCTGCGAACGCACGCAAAATCAGTTTTTCCACGTTCTTAGAATCCAGTGCGTAATTGCCCCGTTCGTTGACGTCGCCGCAGTTGTTGGAAAAAGGGGCGGTATAGTGCAGCAACAGCAAATATTGGGTTGCCGCCGATATTTTTACGCGGTTGGCGGGATAACCGAACATTTTCTTTACGTCCCCTTCTAAGCGGTTATAAAAGGATTTTGCTTCACAAAGAGCGGACGAGCTTTCAAAGGCTTGCCATTCTTGCGAAGCCGCTGTTTTTTGATTGTCTAAAAAGTCAAGTAATTTTGCCATAACAAACGATCCTTATTTCTCTATACTGTATTATAAAACTTTTCGAAAAAAAAGTCAAGAGCTTCTTTCAAAAGCTCTTGACAATATTTTTGTAGGGGGCAGGTACGCGTTGAAATTTATTCAAACAGCGTTTTTTCCACGTCTGCGCACAAGGCGTGGTAAACGGGCAAGTGCAGTTCTTGGATTTTGTACGTCTCCTGTTCGGGAACGCGAATACAGATATCGCAAAGTCTGGAAAGATTGCTTTCTCTTTCGCCCGTCAAGGCAATCGTCGTAATGCCCAACGCTTTCGCCGTTTCTGCGGCAAGCGAAACGTTTTTTGCGTTGCCCGAGGTGGACAGACAAATCAAGACGTCTTCTTTTTTGCCGAGGGCGAGGACTAATTGTGCGTAAATCCAGTCGGCGTCTACGTCGTTGGAAAACGCCGAATTGACTCCAACGAGGGAGGGCAGGGGAATACAGGGGATTCCCTTTTGTAATTTTGCTTTTGCTTCCTTAGACAAAAGCGGATATTCATTTTCGGCAATTTTCCGTTTGGACAAAAAGCCCTTTAAAAATTCACCCGAGATATGCTCGCAATCCGCCGCGCTGCCGCCGTTGCCGCAAAGCAGAATTTTTCCGCCGCCATGGTAGGCATGTACGAGTTGAAGGGTTGCCTTTTCCATATCCTTTGCGCAAGGGGCAAGGACGGGGTAGCGTTCAATTGTGTTTTGTACGTAATTCATAATAAGCCTCCGTTGCGACGGCGATTGCCGCCTTGTCGCCGATTTGTTCGCCAAGCTGCGCGGGTTTTACCTCGCAGGCTTGTAAAGATACGGTGAGAGATTCGCGGGATAGGGATTTGTACATAGCCTTATCCAAAAGGTTTTGGCATCTTGCGTAAACGCTGCCGATTACGATGCGGTCGGGATTGAGAATATCCACCAATATCGCCAAGCCTTTCCCCAGCATGTCCCCGCACTTGCGGAAGACGGACAACGCTGTTTTATCGCCTGCCTTTGCGGCGGCGGCGACGTCTGCCGTCGTGTAGTTTTCTATCTTCGTGTACGAGGGGATAACACCTTTCTTTGCCGCTTTCGTTGCGTACATGGCGGCGATTTGGCGTATTCCCTGCCCACTGCAAAAGCCTTCAAACGACCCGATTTTGTTGTAGCCTATGGGACCCTTTTTTGCCATGCGGATATGCCCGACTTCTCCCGCGTTGCCGTTGGAACCGCTATACAGTTTTCCGTCTGCGATAATGCCTGCGCCCATACCCGTACCAAAGGTCAAAAAGACCATATTCTTACAACCGATACCCGCACCGAATTTGTATTCGGCAAGCGCGCAAGCGTTGGCGTCGTTGCGGATTTTTGCGGGTACGCCGAAGGTGTTTTCGATATCCTTGACGATTTCGACTTTGTCCCAATCGGGAAGGTTGGGCGGGGAGAGGACGACGCCTTTTTCTTCGTCCAAAGGACCGCCGCAGCTAATCCCGACCGCTTCAAACGGAGGGAGAGTTTTTAAATATGAAAAAATAGCGGCGTAGGTGGTGGAAAAATCCGTCGTTTTGATAACGTATCTATGCAGGATATTTCCCTTTTCGTCGCCTGTTACGACGGCGCATTTCGTACCGCCGATATCAATACCAACTAACATAAGCATTGTTTCCTTAATTTTTTAATATAGTATAACACTTTATAAAGAGGAATGCAAGCGTTTGAAAAAATTTTTTAGCTCTTGCGGGAAATTATTATGCGCAGCGACGTGCGAAATCGTATTGTTAAGCGGGGATTAGTAAGTCCCCCTAAATTATTTTTTAAAGAAAAAACTTGACAGAAATTTTCAAAGGGAGTATAATAAAGGGTAGATATTGCAAAAATACCCGAAATATCGGAGGAATAGTAAGAGATGAAACAGTTTGGGCTTACAGACGAACAAGTGCGGCTCTCTAGAGAACGGCACGGCACCAACCGCATGACGGAAAGAAAGGGTGAGGGGTTTTGGAAGAAGCTTTGGGGCAACTTTTTAGACCCGATGATTTTAATTCTTTGCGTAGCGCTTTTAATCAACGTCGTATTTACTTTTTTAGGCAAGAGCGAATGGTACGAACCGGTTGCAATTGGCGCTGCCGTGTTGCTCGCCACCCTCGTGTCGACTTTTTCCGAATATAAAAACGAAAACGCGTTCCAAAAACTGCAAGAAGAAGCCTCGCAGATTAAATGCAAGGTGTATCGTAACGGAGAAATCGTAGAAATCTCCGTCGACGACGTCGTAGTTGGCGATTGCATTATGTTGCAATCGGGGGATAAAGTTCCCGCAGACGGTATCCTCGTCAGCGGTACGATTCAGGTCGATCAGTCCGTCTTAAACGGCGAGGCGAAAGAGGCGACGAAGCTGGTTATGCCCGACGATTATAAGGACGAGGAAATTTCGATGGATTTCCTTAATCCTTACAAGGTATTCCGCGGTTCGATCGTATGCTTTGGCAACGCCGTGATGGAGGTTACCGTCGTCGGCGATCAGTCGGTCTACGGAAAGATTGCCAGCGAATTGCAGGCGGATACGGACAGAGAAACACCGCTGAAATTAAAGCTTGGCAAACTCGCGAAACAAATCAGTAAATTCGGCTATATCGGCGGTATCGCGATTGCCGTTGCCTTTTTGTTCTGCCAAATCTTTTTAGCGAACAATTTCAACTGGTCGGCAATCAGTGCGTTTTGTAGCGATTGGGCAAACCTTGCCAACGCGGCGGTCGAGGCGGTTATGCTGGCGG
>JAZUCW010000146.1:0-5190 GCA_045639305.1 Candidatus Scatosoma sp. | reverse complement strand
AAAAACAAATTCGCTAAAAAAGGCGAAGACGTCGTGAACGCCAACCTTGCCGTCGTCGACGCCGCCGCGGCGGCGCTGCAAGAAATTACGCCGCCAAAAACGTGGAAAAACTGCAAAAACGACCCACCCGTGTACGAGATTACGGGGAATCGATATTGCGATGAAGTACTTTTTCCCACTCTTTTGCTGCAAGGCGATTCTCTCCCCGTATCCCGCTTTAACGAGCGGGGCGAATATCCGACGGGCACGACCAAATACGAGGATAGAAGCGGCGCGGCGCAGCTACCCGACTGGATAAAAGAAAACTGTATACAATGCAATCAGTGTGCGTTCGTTTGTCCGCACGCCACCATTCGTCCCTTCCTTTTTGAGGAAGACAAAGAAGACTTCCCCTCTCTGCCTGCAGTCGGTGTTGCAGGTAAGCGTTTCCGCATCCAAATCGTACCCGACAAATGTATGGGCTGCGGCGTATGCGCCAACACCTGTCCCGCCAAGGAAAAAGCGCTCGTTATGCGCCCCGCTCCGCAAATTTCAGGCAGAGAACGAAAGGCGTGGGCGTACGCAAAAAAACTCGCTTACGAACCGCCGTTGCCCCGCAATACCGTAAAGGGCAGCCAGTTTTATCCCCCGTTCTTCGAATATTCCTACGCCTGCGCAGGCCGCGGAGAAACTCCGTACGTGCGAATATTAACACAGCTTTTTGGGGAAAAATTATTCATCGCGAACGCCACGGGGTGCTCCTCGATCTACGGCGCGTCCTTCCCCGCCTGCCCGTACACGAAAAACCGCGAAGGCAAGGGGCCCGCTTGGGCGAGTTCGCTGTTTGAAGACAACGCAGAGTTTGGATTGGGAATGCGCCTTGCCTGCGATTTCCAAAACAAAAAAGACAAAAGCGTATGGCTCGTCGGCGGAGACGGCTGGGCGTACGATATCGGCTACGGCGGGCTCGACCACGTACTTTCCCTTGGCGAGAACGTAAACGTTTTGCTGCTCGATTCGGAAGTCTATTCAAACACGGGCGGACAGGCTTCCAAAGCCACGCAAACGGGCGCCGTGGCTCGTTTTACCCCCAAAGGAAAACGCCATAAGAAGAAAGAGTTAGGGTTGATGGCGATGACCTACGGCAACGTCTACGTTGCGCAAGTGTGCATGGGCGCAAACAAGCAACAACTGCTAAACGCTTTGATAGAAGCGGAATCGTACGAGGGTCCCTCGCTCGTCATCGCCTATTCCCCTTGCATTTCCCACGGCGCAAATATGAGCAACACGATGGAAGAAGAAAAACGCGCGGTGGAGAGCGGATACTGGAATTTGTACCGCTATCATCCCGCGCGCAAAGAAAAGGGCGAAAACCCCTTTATCCTTGATAGCAAAGCCCCCACAATCCCCTTGCGAGAATTTTTATTGGGGCAAGGTCGATTTGCTTCGTTAGAGCGGAGCGACCCAAAGACCGCAGACCGCCTTTTCGCCCAAGCGGAAAAGGAATGTCAAGAGCGTTTCGCCTTGTTCTCGCGCCTCGCAAAAGAATAAACTACTGCCCCCTCCGCCAAAAACGGAGGGGGCAGGTACGTATTTACTTGATTTTATTCCTTATTCCTTTCTTTTCCGAATTGCCATCGCTACGCCAGCGCAAAGTGCCGTCATCGCCGCGCTAAAACCAATCACGCTACCGCAACCGCCTTCCTCTTCCTTTGTCTCAGGCTTAGGCTCGGGCTTAGGATCAGGCTCGGGTTCAGGCTCGGGTTCAGGTTCAGGTTCGGGTTCGGGTTCGGGCTCGGGTTCAGGTTCGGGTTCGGGTTCAGGTTCAGGTTCGGGTTCGGGTTCGGGCTCGGGTTCAGGTTCAGGTTCGGGTTCAGGTTCGGGTTCGGGCTTATAAAGCTCTTCCTCGTCTACGACGTTATCCCCCCAATTTTCCTCAGCCGTAACGTAAACGGTAATTACTTTTTCCGTTTTATTATCCGAATCGTCGGTTGCCGTTACGGTATAGGTATGCGTACCCTCCGTCAGTCTTCCCTGTTCGTCCAAAGCACCTTGCGACCACGACGTTTTTACACTTACTTTGCCACTGTCATCCGATGCGGAAATATTGAAAATCGGTTTCGTTCCCACAGCGAGGTGCATTTCGCTGACGGAAAGTGCAATTTCAGGTGCAACGGTATCCGCTTCCTCTACCACGATCGTAAGTTCTATACTAGACTCGTTCCCTGCCCAGTCGCGCGCAATTACCTTCAAGACATGATTCCCGCGCGGCAAAGAGCCGTCTTCCAAGGGACCGTCACAGTCTTCCCAAACGTATTCAATTTCCACTTCGCCGGCGATATCGTCTTGCGCGCGAACGTCCAAATTGAATTTTGCGTTTTCGCTGATCGTGATCGTCTTTTCGCCGTTATAGATAATCGTAGGCGGCGTTTTATCCTCTATCAAGGTATACGAAACGCTATCGACGTAGAACGCCGCTTGCTTGTTATTACGGGCAGAAAGCTCGAACCCTCCTAAATACCCGTCCTTTGCAAGATTTGCAAAAGAATATTTGGAGGCAAAATTCTTTCCATCCTTATTAAGCTCGATATCCACCCATTGATCGGTCGTTTTACTGATATCATATCGCATAATCCAGGCTTGCGCGCCCGTACCCGCCTCCACGATACGAACCTCGGGATATCCGTCTGCCGAATTCCCATCGTCGCCCACGTAAACGCGGAAGGTCAACGTATCCAAATGCGCAACGGGAATTTTCTCTTCGGAAAAATCCAACCAAACCCCTTTGGAATTCTGCCCTACTCTATTTACCACCAAAACGTCACCGCTATACCCTGCAGGAATCCCTGCTGCTGCCGCTTCCGTTTGCGAAAAGAGCGTAATCGAATCGGCGCCGTATGCAAGCGCGCTCCCGTCTGCCGTTTTCGCTTCGTACGCGCAGGAAAAATCCGTTGTTTCCGCCTTCACTGCTACGTCTGTCCCCACGTTGACAGCCAAAGCACCGCCGCACAGGCAAGCCAGCGTCAATAAAGAAACTACTGCTCTCTTCTTCACTTTGCCACCTCCTCAATCATAATCGAACGAATCGTATCGATTTCCTCTTGCGTGATGCCAAGATAATTGCGCATAAACGCTGCCGTTTTTTCCGCCAATGTCTTCCCCTCAGAATATCCTTTCAAATAGCTGTAAAGACTGCCGATTGCATCGCGTACCAGATACGTGGGCGATGCACCGTCAAGGCATCCTTTTACCGAGAAGAAGGACGTCTCGTAATCGAGGAACAAGTCCATAGATTCTACCCCGCAAAGTGCGTTGATGAGGAAACAAATCGTACCCGTTCTATCACGACCAAGCGAACAATGCACGTAAATAGGATAATTTTCAGGATTTGCAAACGTCTTCACTTCGGTGATAAGCGCTTGTTTATAACTTGCGTTTAAAATCCCGTTCCCTTCAACGTAATAGGGCCCGCTGACGTTGACGAAGTTCACGGACGGACCAAACGGCGAGGCAGCTTTTTCGCCGCGCAAATCAAGGTCGGTTTTGATACCATGGTCACGAATAAATTTTTCAAGGCTTTCAGGATTTTCTTTGCCTGCGGTATCCGCTTCGCCGCCCCTAAATACCATACCTTGACGAATACGGTTTCCATCCGCAGTGTAATAACCGCCCATATCACGGGTGTTAGAAATCCCCTCGACGTAAATCGTACGGGGCAGATATGCCGTTTCAAATTTGAAAATACGGGATTTTACCGTCTTGCCTTCAAAAACAGCCACGACTTGATAATAATATTTCGTGCCCATAAACAAATTTTCAAGCTGTAAAGACGTATCCAAAGTCACGAAACGTTCAGGGTTAGACATGTCCGCATTTTTCGAAAGGTTCAAAACGTAATATTGTGCTCCGCTTTCACTCTCCCAAGAGAGCGTAACAGGCTTGGGCGCGTATTGATCAGTACCGTCGTAATAGTTTTCCGACTTGTACAACTCGTAATCGGAAGCAAATTCGTAGATATTGCCCTCCAACAAATTGACGACCTTTTCGTCAGACGGCGTGGAAATAATCGTCGGCTGATAGGTCGACGTAGGACCTTCCGCCAACGTACCCGACGTTGCGACGGGCAAAATCGCGGCGCTCATCACCGCCGCCATAGATAAACAAAGCAGTTTCTTTCGCATAGTTCCCTCCCAGTTTTTTGTTTATATTATAACACCTATTTTTCCGTCCGTCAATAGTAAAAATTACGATTATGCTTTACCTTTTGTTGCGTTCATTCCGCTTTCTCTTCCAAGCGATTCTCCTTTTACCATATCGTAACGGCTATAAGTATATTATAACATAAAAAAGAAACCCTAGGGGTTATTTCTCTTGTTTCCCATGTCATAAATCAATATTTATGATGGTAAGCAAGGAAAAAGCTTTATTTAGGCGAAAGCGGCTATTGGAATATTTCCCAAAAACTTTTTCCATACTGCTGAAAATGGTTTGACTTTTAAAAGTGTATTTGCTATAATCTTATCGTTTCTATATATCGAGGCGTAGCGCAGCTGGTAGCGCGCATGGTTCGGGACACCCACAAGGGCTTTCCTTGGTAGAATTGTTCGAACCTCTGAACCCCTTGACAACACTGACAATTCGGGCGGTACACTTTTCTACAAAACGTTCGAAATAAGTGGCTTGACCACATGTTTGACCACTTACGAAAATAGATAAAAACTTAAAAAATCGAGGCGTAGCGCAGCTGGTAGCGCGTATGGTTCGGGACACCGCCACCGGTCTTGAAGCAGTGATTTTTGAAAATCGCTGAATGCCTTGAAAAACCTAACAATTTGGGCGGTATACTTTCTCAAAAAACGTTCGAAATAAGTGGGTTGACCACATGTTTGACCACTTACGAAAATAGATAAAAAACTGAAAAATCGAGGCGTAGCGCAGCTGGTAGCGCGTCGCGTTCGGGACGCGAAGGTCGTGGGTTCAAATCCCGTCGCCTCGACCAAAATGGGATTAGGGTTTAACTTTCGAACAGTCCATTGGGATTTTTCGAAGGCTAAACCCCTCTTTTTTGTAGAAAAATAAAGGCGTACAGCATTTTGCTACATTTGGACGCCTAAAACCCAAAAAAATAAATTTAAAACAAAAAAGTTGAACTGGGGTAAGACTTACGAACTGGAATTGGACGACCAGTAATCCAATTCCGCTTGATGTGGA
>JAZUCW010000145.1:0-15847 GCA_045639305.1 Candidatus Scatosoma sp. | reverse complement strand
GCTGCCCCTCTTTCAAGGGGTACACGGGTAGGTCCTTACAGACTTTTTCCGCCGTTTTTCCGTCAAACGCATACACGCCGTCTTCCGCAAGAAAATAGATTTTTTCTCCGCATACCGCAGCGCTCGTACAAAAAATCTTCCCCCCGCTATAAGGCAATCGTTCCAAACGACATTCCGCCATGTCCCCGCTCGGTATCAAGCAGTAAATCCCGTATTCCAAAATCACGTAGATTTTCTCTTTCCACACGACGAAATTGGTGATTTCTCCGTATTCCGCCGTCAAATCTATATACGAATTCCCTTCCTCGCCTTTAAAGACACACGGCTCGTCAGGCTCGGAAAACAAAATTCTCCCGCCCTGCAATCCAATAAACGCCCGTCCTTTATAGGCGCATACCGCCACTACGCAATGCAAATCCATAGGCGTACCGCCTTCAAAATCGTGCCAAGCCATACCCTTGCCGACGAACAAAACCCCGTGCCTACCTTCTTTATTAAAGAGTACCACCGCCGCGCCGTCTTCGCCTGGAAGCGCTTTTATATCCACGTCCAATTGGTTAGGTCTTTGCTGATACAACATGCCGTTATCCCCCAAGAAAAACAACGCCTCGTTTTCCGTCTGCCCATCCTCCGCCGCATAACGAAAATAATACAGCTTTTTCGCGTTATTTCTTTGAAGCATCGTCCCGCGCGACTCTTCCCCGTCGCCAAAGAAACAAAACGGCTGATACAAAAGGGCAGGCTTTATCCCGTCACGGTAATCGCAGTTATACGCCTCCGCCGCAAACAAACCCTCTTTCCCAAATTCCTTATACGCAAACCGTTCGATTCTTCCCTTTGTTATTACTTTTCTTTTTCTATATCCCGTCATTATATCCACCTTCTCGACGAAATTCGTTTGTACGGCGCCAACGAGCGCACGCTCTCAATTGCGTCCTTGTATTTTCTGTCCCAAACTGCCGCTTCTTCAAACAATCCCATCGCCAAGCAATACTCCGTCGCTACCCCAAACGCCAACAACCGTTTGGAAACGTTTTCCCCGTACGCACATTCCCCGTCCAAGCCCGTTTCTTCGGGCACGAACGTATACCGCACGCAAACGGTAGACGGCTGCGTCGTCAAATACTTCGGAAAAATTTTAAACGGCAGCAAATCCCCTTGCAAATTCCGCACTTCCAGAACCCGCAATACTCGCTTTTGCAACCAACTGTATAAAATCTGCCCCGTCTCCGTAATATAGCTCTCCTCGTTTATAAGCGGCAAATAATCAATCGCCAGCTCGTTCTCGACCATGTGAAAACAAGAAAGCAACAATTCGGCGTTTTTCTTTCCCACCGTGTTCTTGTCCGCAAAGTACGCCGCAACCTCCTCTTCTATTCCCAGCAATCTTGCCGCCGTCAACACTACCTCTTTTACTTTCATAATCCTCCTTTTAACCTCCGCCTTACGGTATTCTTCTTTCTTTTTTCTGCCGCATCATTTGCTTACAGTTTTAATAAAGGGGGTACAGGTACGCATGGAACGCACCAATACCCCCTTCCCCCTTAAAAAACTTCCGCCTTTTTACGCTTCCGTAATCCCCGTAATCATACCTTGACCGCAAGGACGCTGACAAACGAGTTCGGCATACTTAACGAGGGTTGCCGTATACACGGGTTTGCCCGCTACCTGCTTTAAGATTTTTCCGTCTTCCGCTTCCAACCACTGCCAATCGCAAAGCTGACAAAGTTTAAAATCGTCGGTATTGAGAAGATACATCGTACCGGCAGGACAGAATCTATCCACGACGATGGGAATCCCGTTATAGCTAATCGCCTTGAACCCGCCTTCAAGTTCCATCGTCGGCAAGGATACGTGATTTGCCTTAAAATGGGAAATCAACGCACGGCGCACGCCCCAAGAACAAACGATAAAATTAACTTTGCCGCCCGAAACTTCTTCGATTTCATCCAAAGCCGTCTGGATCGTCATTTCATCAATTTCTCCCGCTTCCTTCAAAACGTAAGGCTGCATCACCGCAACGTCTCTATCTACGCCGTAGAGTCTGTTTTCAGAGAAAATCGCGCCCAAACCCGTCAATTCGTTATTATCCGAACCGTAGATGTAGATTTCCGTCCCCTCGGGCACGTCGGTATTAAGCGGATAGGCGCCGGAAATATAAATTTTCTTTTCCTTTCTATCCACCTTTTCCACGACCAAATTATCATACTCGCTCTTACTGGAAACGCGTACGCGCATCCCTTCCACGATCCCGCTTACGTTGTCAAGGAAAATCCAATAATTTTGTACCCTGATCGTCTTTGCCACAATCCCGCTGCCGTCGCCAAAGAGCATTCTGCCAAAGTTAAAGGTCGCGCTCTTTACGAGGGTATTCATCTCGTCGTTCAAAAGATTGACAAACGCACCCTCGTCGTTCGCCGAAGCACGGAGCGCCTTGTCCGAAATTTCAATCGTGCCGTACAAATTCTTCAAAGGCAGAGTAAATTGCAAATACTGCGAAGAGGACGCCTTGGGCAAATCCCCCGTTTCCGTACCCGCGCCAATCCCTGCGCTATACGATTTACGCACCGCCATTTTCACGTCCTTACCCACGACGTTTGCGCTCGTGCGTTCAATGCTCGCTAAAAACGGATTGGTTTTCATGTTCAACGATTCCGCCACTGCGTCCAAATAAAAAGATTTCAATGCGCTATCCGCGCTGTTTAAAGTTACCATATTTTTACTCCTTTTTCATTCTTTTTCTTGCTCTTTAACCGTTTCTCGGCATTTTAAAATACTGCAACGCCATATCCCCGGCGTCGTGAATATTCCTCGGCTTTAAAGGCGGGGCGGCAAGCGTCCCCCTGCCCAAAGCCGTCAAGGGCGCGCCGCCCTTCCCCATCGAAGATAAATATTCCCCGATAATTTGCAACCGTACGCTTTCGTTCTCGCAAACCTGTGCATACAACGCCTTTGACCTCTCTTCCGCGTCTGCACTCTCTACAACGTCCGACGCTTCCCTTTTTACCCCCGCTTGGGCGGAATCCGCCCCCGTACTCTCTTTCGGAAAATCCGTCAAATCCGTATCCACAGCCTCGCAAACGACTACGTCCGCCGCAGCCTCCAAGGGCTCTCGTTCCTCTTCGAGTCTTTCCGCCTCTTCGCAAGCCGCAGCGACGGTTGCTTCTTCGATAAACTCGTCAAAAGCCTTCGCTTGCGCCCTCCGCGCCTCGGCGTTCTTACGGAGCTTTTCCACCCCCGACGCCGTTTTGCTCTGCGTTTCCGCTTCCCGCGCTTGTTTTTCCAACGCCTTTAAGCGTTGGCTGCGCCTTGTAAACTCTGCCTGTAACGATTCGTACGCCCTTACAAGGGCGCTTACGTCCTTAAACTTTTCGGGTACTGCCGAGTCTTTTCCATCTTCCGTCTTCGCCGTTGCGCTTCCCTCCGTCCCGTCCGTTTCCACGTAAACGTTCTCCTCTTTTTCCATAGTCATCCTCCTTTATTCCTTTACGGAAACGTCCCTTTTCGTTTCCGCTTTTTCCAAGTCCTTGTGCGCCTTGATATGCGCCCCAACACGCCCCTTAATCTCCTCGTACGCCGAAGAAGTTTTCGCTTCCGAAGACAACAAAAACCGCACGTGTTCTTGTATATGTAAGGCGTGATCGTCAAAATCGTCGGGCAGCACTTGCGCTGCTTTCATCTTCAAATTCTCCTCGCCCGCTTTTGCGATATGCAAAGCGGAAATATCCCTAGCGTTTTCATAACCGCCAAACCCGAACGCGTCCAAAATACGGTTCTTGTTTTCCTTGCCAATCTTCCCGTCGTCGTCCGTCAAAAGCCCCGCCTCATACAATCGCAGCAACACTTCTTTCTTCTCCTCGGGCGTAGAGGTTTCTTGCGATTCAAACTGAATATCGTTCACCGCCAATCTCGAAGCGTTAAAATAATGCACCTGCGCTTTTTTATCCTCGCCCGTCATCGTCATCAACCTTGCGCTGCCCGCAAACTGCCTATACAAACGCAAAATCTGCCGTCCAATCGCCTTCATCGCCCGTTCGATACACACCATCGTCGCCGACAATCTCGTATCGTCCTGCGAAATTAAAAGCTGCAATCCCGTCGCGCTCGTAACCTTTGCCGGCGTCGAATTTCTCGTCAAATCGCTCACGCCGCTAATAAGCGCAAACTCTTTTTCCAACCATTCCTCTTCGTCTTTAAACTCACTCGGTACGTTGCCGCAATCGAGCATCTCCGGCGCTTTTCCGCCCTGTCTGTACACCAGCACCTTTCCAGGCAGCAACCCTTCTTCCGTCAGCTCGTCCGTATCAATCGAACCATCCTCTACCGTCAATACCCCCATCGACAGTCGGTTTAAAAACTCGTGTTTTCGATTGCGTACGGCGTTGTACGCCCTCTGTACGGGAATCAGCCTGTCGATAACGCTAGTAGCGAAAAACGCGCCGGGCAAACGCAGGCAATCCTGCTTTACGAAAGGGAAATCCCGCTCTTCGCGCGCCCCGTTTTTGTAAGGCAAATCCCCTTCGAAGAGCAATTCCCCGCCCGCTACGATCTCCAATCTACCTTTGGGATATACGCTGCAAGGCTTTGTATAGCGCTCGATCAGGGTTACCCCCTCTTCCATCTTCGCAGCGTTTATCCCCACGCTCTCCGTGGGCAATCTTCCTGCGCTCGGCTCGCTGTACCCCGTCAAAGTCGTAACCGCTTCCCCTTTCACCGTTACGCCAAATCGCTCTTTTACGTACTCCGTCGTCACCGCTTGCGCATGAATTAAACTCTTAATCCCTTCCAATTCTTCCACGTCCAAACGGTCGGGGAAAACCTCAAACGGAGGCACGACGGATACCTGCACTTCCCCCTCGTATACGGGGCTTCCCATATCGTCAACGGCTACCTGCCTACCGCCTTTTTCGTTCCAAAGCACTTTGTAGAAAACGCTACCGCAGCTTTCCGCCCATAATATCGCCTTAGAGAGCGAATCCTGCAACGAGATACGGTCTTGTACGTATTGCAAAATCCCCGTCGCCAACTTCGCCGCCTTAACGTCCCCTTCTTCGTCCGAAAAAGCGCGCACCCTAAGCTCGGGTTTTATACGCTCCAACTTTGCAATACGCGCGTCCACCGTCGGCGCGATATGATTAAACGCCCTGCGCGCCTGCCAATAAAACTGCCTATCCTCTTCCACCACGTCCCCCATCGGCGAAACGTCACAGTATTGATTTCCGCTGAAGAAATTCAAATTCAAAGTCCACCCGCTTTCTATTCTCCGTCTTTGCTCCCGTCTTCTCAAAAAGTCCTCGGTTACCTCCATAGCGAGCGCCTTTTTTCTTTTTTCTTCCGCCCTTTCCAGTTCCAACATGTTTTCCGACATTCTTGTCCTCCTTATTTTTTTACTTTTTATTTCCCTTTTTTAGTATTCCGCGTTTCCTTTGCCTTCTCCTGCGGGAGAAGGGGAACCTCGCCAACGGTGGATGAGGAGTCTTTTAACCCCAGCCACAATTCCGCATTCCGAATTCCGCATTCCGAATTCCGCATTCCGAATTCCAAATTCCGAACTCCACGTTGCCCTACTCCTTCTTCCTTACCACGCGCTTTCTCGGTTTGGGGCGTTCTTTCTTCCCTTCGTCCACTTTTACAGCCGTTTTCTTTTTCACGACGTTTTTCTTTTCCTCGCTCGTTTTCAACGCTCCTAACAGCCTTTGTTTTTCCTCTTCCAACTCCTCGTCCGTCATCTCCCCGTACTCGCCGACCTCGCCGCCACCGAGCAACATCTGCACCGCTTTCAAATCGGGCGGCACGTCCTTTTTCGTCTTTTTCCGCTTAGTAAGTTTCAGCGTCCCGTCGATTTCCGCATACTCTTCCGTCACTTCCGCCAACTGATACCCAAGCGCCACCTTCAACAACACTTCGTCTATTTTTTCTCGTTTCTCTCCCATACCTTTTCTCCGTTCACCTCATACCTGCCCCATCTCTTTCAACTTTCAAACCGTTTTTTCGAAAGCCCGCGTATCCGCTTTTCTTTATCCCTTTGTATCGCGGTTTTCTCTCCTGCCGCAGGCGTCTTTTTCGGCCTCGTCATCAAATAATACCGCATCTCGTCAAGGCTATGATCGTCCACCTTCCTCGGCGCGTCGCCGCTCCCCCAATAGTACCCTTTCAGCTCGCGTATTAAATGCACGCAGGAACGGAATATGTACAAATTCGGCAGCCCGTTGCGACGGTTCAAATAACTCTTCACCCGCGCAATCCCCGAAAATAAGTCCTTCTCCACGTTCGGGTTCACCAAAATTCCCCGCTCGTAAAATAGCTCCACGACGCTTTTCACACTCCCCAAAGTCCTCTGTTTTGCCGCGCTGTCAATCAACGCACAAATCCTCCCGCGACTGTCGGTATGCCAATCCAATTCCTCGCAAATCCTCTTTAACGCGTCGGCGTGATAATCGATATCCCGCCCCGCCTCGTAATGCTCGGCAATCACGTACACGTTGTCGTCAAAATCTACTGCGTACCAATGCGCAGACAAGGGATTGTTCAACCCAGGGTCAATAGAAATCGTATCCTGCCACTCCTTCGGCACGGCAAACGGCTCGATTACGTGTACCTGCTCGTCAAATTCAGGATACACGAGCCCTGCCGAGTCCGACGTGAACTTCCCGTACTTTCTCGCCTGCAACGCTCGATCGTCCATACTCGCTTCCAAAGCGGCTATCTCCCCCTCGTCAAGATAGGGATTATCCCTCCATTCGACGAACTCGTACCAAACCTCCGGGTCGTTATGCCGATTTAAATAAATCTCGTTATACACGAACGTCAACCCCTTTAACGGCGTCATCGTTCCGAAAATATCCCCTTTTTTATCCACGACGCGCATACGGCACTCGGCGTATACGTCTTGGGGCGGTTCCTCGTCAAACCAAACGAAATCGAGCGAAGTCCCTTGAAATTTCTCCCTTCCTTGATCACAGCTTTTAAACCCGATCACCGAACTTCCGCCCTGCACGTTCTTCACACGGATAAAATCGATAACGCCGTGCTCGGGCGCATCCTTCCTCCCGCTGACCATCACGATATCCTCAATCCAGTCCCGCCGCAAATAACGTAAAATCTTCTTCTGTGCTACGTCCCTTTGCACCTGTGCAGAAAGGGACACCACCCAACCGCAAACGTCTTTCCTGTTTTCGCGATAGGGGTGAATCCCCCGCGCCATATACACGCACTCCACCGCGCCGCACTCCGTCTTTCCCGAACGATTCCCCCCAAACACCCAACGGTTCCGCTTTTTGCATTTATGAAACGCCAGCTGCTTTTCATGCACCCTTTCCCCCGTGTTGTACGCCGCTAAAAAATCCCCCTCTTTTCTCCTTTTTTGCTCCGCCTCAATCCTGCGTAGTTTTTCTACAATTTCTTTCATAATTACTCTCATTCCCTCAAAACCCGCCCTCGCTACACTGTTATAATACCCTGTACCTCTCGCCCCGCGCGAGTATCAAAACCACAAGTAACCGCTATGAAAAAACGCATTTTTCTGACAATTCTATCCCTTCTTTTTTTCTGCGCGTTTTCCCTGCCGCCTTGTACGCCGCGCCGTGTCGCGCGTGCGTCCGTTTTTCCGCGCTCGGGCGACTACGCCTGCATCCTCACCGAAGCCCAATTTTGCACCGCTCCTAACGAAAATACGGATATCTTTTCACTACCCAAAACCTATTACGTAAAACTTCTCGAATACGGCAACGACTATTGCAAAATCGAATACCTCTACGACAGCGCCGATACCAAAAAGCTGACGGGCTACGTCAAGACCTCCTCGTTAACCTTCGTGGACTACGTCCCGACCCGTCCCTATCTATATTACTTTTTCGACGTTACCTACCGTATCGACGGAAAGACGGACGAAGAAGACCCCTTCCTTTCTCAAATCACCGTCACCTGCGTCTACTACGGCGATAAACGCATCGGTTCGCAGCTCTATTGCTACGTCCTTTTAGAAAACGAATTCGGCTACGTCCCCAAACCCGCCACCCTCGCCTTCGAGGAAAATACCGAGTACGCCGACCGCCTCGCCGCAAAGGGCAAAACACCGAACGCAAAGGAAGAAACTGGCGGCTCTTCCCCTTTGCAAATCGCTATTCTCGTCCTGCTTTGCTTGCTCGTTCCCGTCCTTGCCGCCCTCGTTTTAAAACCGCCCCGCCGTCCTCCTTACGAACCCGACGACTAATCTCATCTCGTACCTGCCTGCCCTAAATCCTCTTTTTCTCGCATTGCCCGCTTTTGCAAGCGTCTGCGCACCGCCTTAAACGGCTCGCTTTCCGCCCACGCTTGTATGTACGTCTCTTTCGTTAATCCCTCTTTTTTAAACAAGCCGTCCAACCTTTCCTCCAGCTTGTCCTGCATCCGAAAATATTTCCGCCTGCTCCACGCCTGCCCCGTCTCGGTTTTGAGGAACTTCTCCTTGTGCTTTCTTCCAAAATATCGGATTTCCAACAAGGTTTTCTCCGTTTGCGAAAGCTTGTCCAATACCCTTTCCACTCCCGATTTTAACGCGGTGAGATTTTCTTTCCAAACGATTTCCTCTGCCAAATACTCCACCAGCCTTTCCGCCGTCATTCCGCTTTTGTAAGACAACAACGCCCTGTTTTTTATATGCTCTTCATAATCTTTTTCCACCGTTATCAACAGCGGATATACGTACAAAATCTCCTTTACGTAGTTCTCCAAAACCCCTTCACCTCCTTTCTTGCCGAAGCGACGCGCCTATTATGTCATCAATCCCCGATTTTACAAGGGAATAGTGCCGCTTTTTGATAAAAATCCGAACATTTGTTCGTGTTTTAAGAGGATTATACGCCGTAAAACTTGACAACAGTATGCCCATTTTTTGATTTTTCTGTAAAAATTTTCCAGCCTTTTGCGAGAAAAGTCGAAAAGCGCAAAAACCCTAAAAACCCGACTTTTTTCCCCTTTTTTCCCTAAGGGAAAAATTTTTCTTTATTTCGTTGCTTTTTTAGGAAAAAGGTGTTATAATATCTTTGTATGAGAAAAACGACGCTGGCAATTTTATCTTCCCTCACGCTTACCGCACTCGCATTAACGGGCGCGGCGACCTTGCGTACGGCGGAAGAGGTAACCGTAAAAGCCCAGCAAAACCAAGTTTACGAAAGCGCGGAAACTCTGCTTTTCCCCGCCTCGTATGCAGAATATCTTTCCTTAAACGCCCCCTCGGACGTTGCGGTAACAGACGGATACCACGCCGTTTCGGACGGCAACGCCATTCACGTATACGACGCCCACGACGGCGTTTACCGCACCTATTTACACGAGCATAATATCGAAGCTGCGAAAAACGTCGTTACGAAGTTGCAATTTTACGGCAACTCGCTGTATTTCCTCGACGCGTCCACGAGTCTGTACTTTTTAGACGTACGCACTTTAGGCGTTGGCGGCACCCCTACGCAGACGGGGCTTTCTTGCAGCACCTTCGCCATTCATAAGGACAGTCTGTATTTCACGACCATCTCCAACGGCATTTCCCAACTTTCGAAAGCGCCGTTAAACGATTTGAAGATGTCCTCGTCCATCACCCTTTTGGACAACCTTTCTTTAGAACCCACCCTCGCCTTTTTTGGCGATGAACTCTACTATACGGACGCAGGGGTGTATCTTAACAAAATCGACCCCGAAACGAAAGGCGCCGAGCCGACTTTTCTCAGTAAATTCTCCGCCAATATTCTTTCCATGTATATCAGCGAAAACGTACTGACCTGTTCGGATATCAACGGCAATTTCTACGCCTACGATTTAAGCCAGCTTTCCGTTTCCCCCAACGCCAATACCCTTGCCCCTATCACCCACGCAGCGGGCAAGCACGCCGCTTTGACGGCGCACGACGGCTTCGTCTACGTTATTCAAGACGCCTCGGTTCGCCAATACAGTTTGGCAAAGGCTTCGTTTACCGACTACGAAATTTCCGCGTCCTCCGACTCGATAAACCGTTTAAACGGCGGAACGGATAGTTGCCTTGTCGACAACAAACTCTTTATTGCAGACGACGGCAACGACCGTATCAGTATCTACGACGTAAAATTAGGCGAATTTTTAACCCCCGTTTCCTCCACCTTGACGGCAAGTTATCTTGTCTCGGACGGCGAAACGGTACTTGCCAGCGACGCCTCGCAAGCAATCCTTTACAGCGTATCGGGCGATTCTTACGGAGAAATCCTCGCCACCTTCGCAGGCTTTAACGGCAACGTCGTCGGCACGGCAAGCGTGTACGGAAAGTATTATTTCTTAACCGATAACAACTACTTCTACGTAACCGACGAAAGGGATGACTGGAATTTGACGGAAACAAAAAAAATCTCCACCCGTTTTGCCAAGCTCCTCACTGCGGACGTCTATGGCAACCTCTACGTCGGAACGGAAAAAGGCGTATATCGCTATACGGAAGCGGAATTCTTATCCCCCACCCACGAGGGCGAAGAACTCTTCACCGATTTGCCCGTCAACACAACCAAACTTCTTATCGATTACACGGGCGGCGCGTACGCTTTGACAGACGGAAAACTGCAAAAATTAGGCGGGGAACCTTACGAACTAAACCTTCCTCTCGTCTACAGCGACAGTGCGACGATTGCCTCGTTTGCGTTTAGTTTAGAGGAAAACGCAACCTATCTTTTATACGAAGAAAATTACGTGGTAAAGACGGAAAAATTAAATCTTCCAACCCTTAAAACCATCGCCGTCGGCGACGCAGCCGAGAAAATTTTCGCCTCGGAAAGCGCGACCTTCTCCGTCGTACAAACGCAAGAAAACGCCCTCGTCGTTGCCTTTGATATGGAAACCTTACAGGGTGCGGACTATTTCCCGTATCTTTCTTTCCATCGCACAAGCGCACCGTTCACCGCCTTAAAAATCGGAGAAACAAAAACCCATTTCGTCTTGGCGGCGTATAATGAAACCACCAAATCGTATACGACCTGCTTGGTTTTGCAATCGCAATGCAGCCAATACCCCGACGACGATTATAGAAAACCCGAATCCAAAACGGGATATCTGACCAGCGCGGTGTCCTTGTACAAATTCCCCTATCTCAACTCCAATTTGACCGTTTTAAAATTGGCAAGCGACAGCAAGGTGGAAATCGTCGGGGAAATCAATAAACTCGACCACGCCTATTACGAAATCGTCTATACGGACGGAGAAACGCAGTACACGGGCTTTATCCCCAAGGTATACGTGTCCGAGTTCAGCGGCACACCCACCTTGCCAACGCACGTCGTTTTAGGCTCGACAAACGACAACCGCGACGGGATTTGGCGACTGGCATACCTACTTTTGGGCACGGGCGCTATTTGCATTTTAATCGATTATCTCATCTTGAAAAAACGCGACAAAGACGAATAACCGACTTTGCCGCAAAAATAAATTTTAAAAAAGGAGGAAAAAATTATGTCATCGGGCGATTATCACCCAAGCGTAGATCCGCTAAGTACGTCTTTTCATGCGGGCGTTTTCCTCTCTTTTTGGAAAGGTAAGGCTCCCTTTTCCCGCATCTGACGTTTGCGAGTTGCGCTACCTACAGACACACGATTTTTTACGAGGTAGAGTAGTATGGAAATGGAAATCTTTGAATTATTAAAAAACAACGAATCCGCACAAGCGGCGACGTTGGCAAACAAATTAGAGGCGGAACAACTTGCCTCCGTATTGCAAAGCGTAGACGAAGCTACGCTTGCGGTTTTTTGCCGAGAATTAGACAGCGATCTTTTGGCAGATACCCTGTTGCTTTTAGACTCGACTTTACAGGAAAAAATCCTCGGCGGACTTCGCGACGACGAACTGGAAAAAGTCATGGACGAAATGTCCGTAGACGATACGGTAGACATCATCGAGGAAATGCCGCAAGAAATCGTCCGCCGTATCGCGGAAACGGACGAAATCCTGATCCTGTTAGAAGAACGCAACTACGGGGTTTTAAAACCCCTTTTATCGGACATGAACGCCATCGACCTTGCCAAGGTTTTCGAGGAAACGGAACGGGATACCGACCTTTTAATCCTCTTCCGTATTCTGCCCAAAGACCTTGCGGCAGAAACCTTCGTCGAAATGGACAACGACGTTCAAAAACGGCTCATCCACAAGCTCAGCGACCGCGAATTAAAGGCAGTCTTAAACGAGCTCTTCCTCGACGATACGGTGGACTTGATTGAGGAAATGCCGGCGAGTGTAGTAAAGCGTGTCTTGGCGCAAAGCGACAGCGAAACCCGCGCCTATATTAACGAAATGCTGAAATACCCCCGCGATAGCGCAGGCAGCATTATGACCATCGAGTTCGTTTCTCTACTTCCCACCATGACGGTAGAAGACGCGTTCGAACGGATTCGCCGCACTGCTATCGATAAGGAAACCATCTACACCTGTTACGTCATCGACCCCACCAACAAAATTTTGGGGTTGGTTACGGCAAAGGATTTGATGCTGGCGCAAAAGGACGAGCTTATCTCCGACATTATGGAAGAAAACGTCATCTACGCCTACACCGAAACGGACAAAGAAGACGTTGCACGAACTTTCTCCGAATACGGGTTCCTTGCCCTGCCCATCGTGGATAGGGAGATGCGTTTGGTCGGTATCGTTACCGTCGACGACGCAATGGAAGTCTTGGAAGAAGAACACACCGAGGATATCGCAAAGCTCGCCGCTATGGCGCCCTCGGAAAAGCCCTATTTAAAAACGAGCGTTTTCTCCCTTTGGCGCAGCCGCGTACTGTGGTTGATTATCCTAATGCTCGGCTCAACCTTTACGGGACTCATCTTAAACAGCTACGAAGCGCAACTTTCCACTTGCTTGGTTGCCTGCGTGCCTATGATTATGGGTACGGGCGGAAACTCGGGCGCACAAGCCTCCGTTACCGTCATTCGCTCCCTTTCCATGGGCGAAATCGAAACGAAAGACGTTTGGCGGGTCGTTTGGAAAGAACTACGCGCGGCGTTGCTTTTAGGGCTTACCCTGGCAATCGTTTGTTTCTTAAAATTAATTTTCCTCGACGGAATGTTACTGAATATGCAAGGGTATACTTGGGACGTCTCCCTCGTCGTTTCCCTTGCTCTCTACGCAACCGTCATCGTCGCAAAGCTGGTCGGTGCGCTGCTGCCTATCTTGGCAAAGCTTATCCGACTCGACCCTGCGGTGGTTGCAAACCCTTTCATTACCACCATCGTAGACGCCGTTTCGGTCATTTTGTTCTGTTACCTTGCCATCGGCATTTTACTTTAATTTCGTCTATTAAAAAAACGCGGACACCGTTCGGTGCATCCGCGTTTTTTCTTGCGTTTTTTTGTTATTGTAAAATAGACGCGTACCTGCCCCCCTCGTCGGGAAATACGGTTACAATCGTCTTGCCTAAATTCTCCTTCTCTTTTGCCAAACGAATTGCCGCCACGGCGTTCGCGCCCGAGGAAATCCCCACGAACGTCCCCTCTTCCGTTTGCAAGCGTTTCGTCATTGCAATCGCCTCGGCAGTAGACACCGTTATCACTTCGTCGTATATCTTTCTATCGAGCACCTCGGGGACAAAATTTGCCCCAATCCCCTGTATGCCGTGCGGTCCTGCTTTGCCCTGCGAAAGCAAGGGGGATTCGCTTGGCTCTACCGCCACGATTTTTACCTTGGGAAACCCTTCTTTTAAATACCGCCCGATTCCCGTCAGCGTACCGCCGCTGCCAACGCCCGCCACGAAGATATCCACCTTCCCTTGCGTTTGTCTTTCTATCTCTCTTGCCGTCGTATCGTAATGCACCTTCACGCAAACGGGGTTACAAAACTGGTCGGCAAGTACCGTATTTTCATGCGCCGCCGCCCATTTTTTTGCCTGTTCAACCGCCCCCGTCATCCCCAATTTTGCCTCCGTCAGTACCACCTCCGCGCCGTAGGAACGCAACAAATCCTGTCGTTCTTTCGACATATTTTCAGGCATTAGGATAACCACGCGATACCCACGCGCTCTGCCGATAAGGGAAAGCCCTATCCCCGTATTTCCGCTCGTCGCCTCCACGATCGTGCCGCCCGCTTGCAAGCGTCCCTCGTTTTCCGCCTCGTCAATCATTGCTTTTGCCACGCGATCTTTAATCGACCCGCCGACGTTTTCCCCTTCCAACTTCGCAAAAATCCGCGCGTGTAAAGAAAGCCCACGGACAACTTTCGTGAGCTCTCGTAAAGGCGTATTGCCGATTTTTTCTTCTATTTTCGTTTGCAATCCTTCCACGGCGTTTCCTCTCTATCGTTTACAAAATTCCATAAGCTGCGCGGGCTCGTCTATCAAAATCCTCCCGCCGTTTTCCACCAAAAACTCTCTATCCTTAAACCCCCAAGTAACGCAAATACAGTCCATACCCGCCGCCTGCGCCGTCTGGATATCCACCTCCGAATCGCCGACGTATACCGCGCTTTCTTTTTCTACGCCCAAGCTTTGCAAAACCGAAAACAGCGCGTCCGGCGCGGGCTTTTTGCGAATCCCCGCCGCCTCGTTTTCCCCGACGGCAGCCTCTAAAAGCCCATCGAAATATTCCTTCGCCAAGAGCTTTACGGCAGAATCGGGCTTATTCGAAAGCACCGCCGCCTTTATCCCCAACTCTTTTAAGCGCAAAAGCAGTTCTAAAATCCCCGCATAGGGTTTCGTTTCGTCCTTACAATGCGTTTGATAATAACGGCGGAACGCCTCCAACGCCTCCTCTATACACGCAGTTTGTTCGCCTACGGCGCGTTCTATCAATTTTCTCACGCCGTTGCCGACAAAGGCGCGCACCTCTTCTTTTTTACGGCAAGGCAGGGATACTTCTTTTAGTGCGGCGTTGACCGCCGACGTTAAATCGTCCAAAGTATCGAGCAGCGTCCCGTCCAAATCAAATACAACCGTCTCGTACATGGTATGCCCGTTTTTCATTTTTTGTTACTGCAAAGCCGCTTTAATCGCCTCAACGGCGCCCGCGCGGTTTTCGCTGTTCGTCTTTACGTAGATTGCCGATACGTAGTTTCTCGTCGTGCCGTCCGACAATTTTAACGCCGCCGAAATTTGGCGATTGGTAAACCCTTCGTAAACCATCAAGGCAATTTCCACTTCTCTATCCGACATACCGAACGCACGCATAAGCCGCAATTCTCTATCCGCAGAAACGTGTTTTGCCGCGTCCGCAATTCTGCGCGCAATTTTTGCAGGCAAAATCGTATCCCCTTCATTAGCGTTTTTCACTGCGGAAATCAAAGCGTTGCCGCCGATGTCCTTTAAAAGATAACCGCTTGCGCCGTTGTTGATGGCGTTAAGGATATAATCGCTATCGTCAAAAGTCGTCAAAATCACCACTTTGACGTTTGGGAATTCCGTTTTGATACGCTGGGTCGCCACGACGCCGTTCATATTCGGCATACGGATATCGAGCAGCACGACGTCGGGAGGATTGATGCGGATTTTCTCCAAAGCGTCAAAACCATCCACCGCCGTCCCGATTACCTCTATCTCCGTATCGGTACGGATAACGTCGGCAATTTCTTCCGACAGTTCTTTTTGATCGTCTACGACCAACACCTTAATTTTTTTATTCGTCATACGCCCTCTCCTCCGTCGGTAGGTATCGTTAATTGTATTTCAAAGCCCTCGTCCTTCTCGCTGGTAAAGCGTACGTCGCCGCCAAGCGCCCGTACGCGATCCCGCATAGACGTCAAGCCAAACCCCGTTTTTATCGCCCCGTCAAAGCCCGTGCCGTTGTCCGAAAGCAGGAAGAAAATTTCTTTCCCTTCCTTTTTTAACTCAAACCAAAACGCCGAAGTCGGATCGTAGCCATGTCGTTCTGTGGGCCAA
>JAZUCW010000144.1:0-7466 GCA_045639305.1 Candidatus Scatosoma sp. | reverse complement strand
CAATATGAATTTGGGTAACGAATACATAATATCAACAGAAATACATTGGAAAGAAGTTTTAATGACAAGGAAATTTGGATTGAATAAGAATTGGAAACCAAGAAACGTAAAACAATACAAAACCCCAAGCCCTTGTTAGGGCTTGGGGTTTTGTGGTGCCGCTGGCCGGACTTGAACCGGCACGAAGTCTCCTTCGAGGGATTTTAAGTCCCTTGCGTCTGCCTATTCCACCACAGCGGCGTATTTAAAAAAAATATAAAAGCTCTGCACGGGTTGTGCAGAGCTTTTTTGGAGGCGCCACCCGGATTTGAACCGGGGGATAAAGGTTTTGCAGACCTTGGCCTTACCACTTGGCTATAGCGCCATCTCCCTGCCCGTCGGCAAAAATTAAAGAAAAAACAGTGCAGATATTTTGGAGCGGGAAACGAGATTCGAACCCGCGACATTCACCTTGGCAAGGTGACGCTCTACCACTGAGCTATTCCCGCATACATCATCCGCACTGTTTTTGTTGGTGGAAGTTATAGGGTTCGAACCTATGACCCTCTGCTTGTAAGGCAGATGCTCTCCCAGCTGAGCTAAACTTCCGTCGAAAGCTTATTTAATATACCACATATAAAAAAGAAAGGCAAGCGTTTTTCTATCATTTTTTAAAAAAAATAAAAAAATTTTTAAAAAACTTTTTTGCGTTAAAAAAAGGGAAGAAATACGTACTTTTTATTCTATGCGCGGGAAGGAAAAAAGAGTGCAAAGCAGACTATTTTAAAAAAGTTCGTAAGGAAAAAGGCGAAAGATGTTGAAATTTAGGTTTTTATGTGTTATACTATAAATAAGAATATAAGGGGGAAATAAAAATGGCAAAATACGTAATTATTACGGATTCTAGCAGCGACTTGACGGCGGAGTATAGGGAGAGGTATCAAATAGACTACGTTCCTAACCGCTTTTGTTATAAGGATAAGGAATACGACGCGGACCTGGATTGGAAATCGGTGCCGATGGACGAGTTCTTCGACTACCTGCGGGCGGGGAACCGAGTCTTAACTTCGCAAATTTCTTCCGTTGCCTGCAAGGAAACGTTTGAGAAATGGTTGAAAGAAGGCTATGACGTTTTATCGATTTCCTGCACGAGCGCGTTGTCTGCAACGGCAAAGGTATTCTTTCATACCCGCGACGAATTGCAGGCGCAATATCCTGATAGGAAAATTATTTCCATCGATTCGACAATTTCTAGCGGCGGGCTTTGTATGCTTTGTATCAAAGCGGCGATGCTGCGTGAAGAGGGTAAGTCGATAGAAGAAGTTGCCGCTTGGGTAGAGGCGAACAAACGTCGGGTACATCAAGAAGGGAGTGTGGATAATTTATCTTATCTCAAGCGCGCGGGACGCGTTTCTGCGGTCAGCGCCTTTTTCGGCGGTTTGCTCCATATCAAGCCTATGATTATTTCCGACGTGCATGGGTATAACGTTGCGATTGAAAAGGTAAAGGGAAGAAAGACTTCGATCGAGCGTACCGTGGAAAGGGTTGTAGAGGGCTATAACCCGACGGACTATCCCGATATTTTCGTGCAGCATACCGTTTGCGAAGAGGATGCAAAGACGATAAAAGCGATGCTGATGGAACGGCTGGGTTTGTCTGAGGAAAAGATACATATCGGACCCGTCAACACGGTTATGGCGGCTTCGGTAGGACCTGGAATGTTCGGGGTATATTTCTTCGGGGACGAAGTAACCTACGATTCTAAGGCGTAAAAATGGACAAAAAAAGGCGAGTGTTTGGCGTTTCAAACACTCGCCTTTTTATTTTTCTTGGTTATACCTTTTTCCAGGTTTTGGGGCTAAACAAAATCAGTACGGGCAAAATTTCCAATCTGCCAATCAACATCGTGAAGATCAAGATAATCTTCGAGAAAATCGAGTACCCTGCAAAAGAGGAATACGCGCTTATGCCTTCAAATCCCGGACCGATATTCGAGATGCAGGAAATCGTTGCGGAGAAGTTGGAAGAAAATCCGTGGGTCTGGGTGTACGTGCCTGCGTCGGAAACGATGGTTACGGTTGTGCCGTTGACGGGGTCGAACGAAAGCAAAAACAGCACGAAAACGGCGATAAAGAAATACAGAGAAATAAAGGAAAAGACGCCGTTCGTCGTTTGCTGATCCAAAGTTTTGCCTTCGAATTTTACTTTGGGAACGTAACGGGGGTTGATTAATTTACGGATATTGACGTAAAATCCCTTTACGGCAATCATGATACGGGAGGTCTTTAACCCGCCCGCCGTCGAGCCTGCCATGCCGCCAACGAAGGTTAAGACGGTCAACGTCATTACAGCCGCCATCGGCCAAGTGTTGAAGTCGGTGGTGGAATACCCCGTCGTCGTCAATAGCGAAGCCACCTGGAAATACGAGTGTCTAAACGCTTCTTCCGTTGTGTAGGCTTGCGGAATCGCGGACATGCGCGTAAGTAAGCTTGTGAAAATAATCGCAATCGCCGCCACGACCATCAATAAATAAATGCGAAGTTCTTCGCTCTTAAACAGAGCTTTCGCTTTGCCGATCAGCAAAAGATAATACAAGGAGAAGTTGCAGCCAAAGAGCAGCAAGAAGGTAGCGATAACGTATTGTGAGAAGGGACTGAACAGTTCCATGCTGCCAGGGATAAACCCGAATCCGCCCGTACCTGCGCTGCCAAAGGCGGTAAGCAAACTGAAAAAGAATTTTTCGTTTTCATAGCCGGGGATGGGTTTATCGCACAGTAAAACGATGACTTCGAGAGCGGTTAACCCCAAATAGATAAGATATAAAATACGGGTCGTCGCTTTCATTTTAGAAACGATTTTCCCCACCTGCGGTCCAGGGCTTTCCGCGCGGAGCAGGTGCATGGACGAACCTTCGTTGCTTTCGGGGATAAAAATCAAGACGAAAACGAGAATCCCCATGCCGCCGATCCAATGGGAGAAACTCCGCCAAAACAGCGTGGAATGGGAAAGGGTAGTTACGTCGTTTACGACGCTTGCGCCCGTCGTGGTAAACCCAGACATGATTTCAAAACAAGCGTCGACGAAATTCGGGATTTCACCGTTGATAACGAAGGGCAGCGCGCCGAATAGAGCCATTACGACCCAAACGAGCGCCGTTAAAGCAAAGCCTTCCTTTTGATAAAAACCCTCGCGTTTGGGCTTTAAAAACTGTAAGGCAGACCCAAAAAGCAGTAGGGCGGCGATAGGGATAACGAACGCAAGAATATGTAGATACGATTCGTTATAAATAAGACTGACGATAAGGGGGGCAAGCATCAGCGCGCCCTCCAATATCATAATCTTACCCAAAAGTTTTCCAAGCTTTTTATAATTCATAGCTGCCTCTTATTCGACGATGTCCGAAAGGTCGTCAAAATTTTTATGCGTGGTTACCACGATGACGCTGTCACCCTGTTGAATGACCGAATTCCCGTTGGGGATAATCACTTCATTGTTGCGTAAAATACAAACGACCAAGCAGTTTTCTTTAAAGCGCAAATCTTTTAAGGGCTTGTCGTAGAATTTTTGCGGGGTTTTCGCAGCGAATTCCAACGCTTCGACGCGCCCGCCAACCAAGCGGTAGACCGTCAAGACGTTGCTCCCGTGGGAGTTCTCTAACGCGCGAACGTAGCTGATAACGCGGTTTGCCGTAATTTCCTTTGGGGAAACGTTGTTTTTTATTCCCAACTCGTTCAGCATGCCGTACAAATCGTCGTTTTTGATTTGTGTAATGACTTTTTTGACCTTCATTTTATTGGCAAACATAGAAACGATAAGGTTTTCCTCGTCTATATTCGTCAACGCAATGAAAGCGTCCATCGCCTCGATACCCTCTTCTACCAAAAGATCGTGCTGGGTACCGTTGCCGTAAATAATCGTCGTTTTGGGCAGGACTTCCGCCAATTCTTCCGCCGTTTCCCTATTGCTTTCAATCAGTTTCACCTTGAAGTTTTTTTCGGATAACTCATGGGAAAGATAATACCCGACTTTACTGCCCCCCACCAGCATAATGTGCTTTAAAGGCGTAGTAACCAACCCGATTTCCGCAAGGAATTCTCGTAAGGTGTTTGCGTCGGCTGTCAAATGAATACGATCGCCCTCTTCAATGACGAAATTCCCCGAGGGAATAAAGACTTCGTCGCCGCGCTGCACGGCGCAAATCAAGGTCTTCACCGTCAGCTTTTTCCCCAACGAAATCAGCGTTTCGCCAATTAGTAAGCAGCCTTTTTCCGCCTCGATTTCCACAAGCAGCACCCTGCCTTTTGCAAAGCGTTCGACTTGTACGATAGAGGGGAGATTGATGAGGTTGAAAATTTCGTTCGCAGTGTCTCGTTCGGGGTTGACGATCATGGAAATGCCGAGTTCTTCTCGCATTTTCGGGATTTGGCGAGTATACAGCGGGTTTCTAACGCGCGCAATCGTGTTTTTAACCCCTAATTTTTTCGCAACGAGACAGGCGAAAATATTCAGTTCGTCGCTATTCGTCAACACGATGGCAAGGTCAGCGTTTTCTACGTGCGCCTCCTCTTGTATTTCCATACACGCGCCGTTGCCCACGACGCCGAAGACGTCGTGTTTTTCAATTAACGTTTCAATGATGTCCTTATTTTCATCGATAATGGTAATCGTATGGCCTTCGCCGTCTAAAGCCTTTAAGACGGTTTCTCCAATCGTGCCAAGTCCGATAATAACGATTTGCATACTAAGATTCTCCGTTATTTTGTACCTTTGGTACAAGTTCTATATGCAAAGTGTAACACGATTGATAAAAAAAGTCAATGAGAAATCCATATTTTTACGCTTTTTCTTTGCGATTGATTCGTTCAATTGCCCGTTTCCCGACTTTGGCGGCGATTGGCAAGCCTCCGGGGGCTTGTTGCCATTGGGTTGCCAAAAGAACGTTTTTCAAATGCTTTACTCGATTGTCCGCCGCTTTCGGGAAGACCTTCGGGGGTAGTAAAAAACTCATATACGAACCCGTTTCCGAATTGGTATACCGCTTATAAGTGGCGGGCGTCCATACGTCGACGAGGTGCAATTTCCCTTTCAGGCTAGGAAACTTTTCCGTGATAATCTCGACCATGGTATCGGCAATTTGTTTCTTTTTTTCGTCGTAGGCTTGCTTGTCTTTGCGTAGTTTGATAAATTTTAACGACTCTTTTTCCGAACAAAAGGTCAGGGTTTGCAACAAGCTTTTCCCTTTTGGCGCAAAGGATTTTTCGTGGGAGAATTCCCGCAAAATCAAAGTCTTCGAATGCAGCTTTTTTTGGTGCCGCGTGGGCAGGCGGAAGATAAAATCGTGCGAAAAGGGGAGTTTTTTCTCGTCGCAGGCAAACGCGCATTGATAGGAAGAGAAACGGGGCATATCGGGGTTGGAATATTGTTTTTCCAACTGTTTCGGCAGGGGAAGACGCAGCATTTTTTCAAAAGCGACCGCAGGATCGCAAGCGATTACGACGTAATCGGCGGTTTCCTTTTCGCCGCTCTCAAAAAGGACGGCAGTGGCTTTTCCGTTTTCCGTTTCGATTTTCTCCACCTCGCATTTTAAACGCAATTTCCCGCCGAGAGAGAGAAAGCGCGCGCTCATACGCTTTGCCATAGCGAGAGAACTTCCCTTAGGAATACCTCCGTTGTCGCCGCAAAACGTCGCCGCGACAATTAAGAGGGCAAGCGAAGAAAACTTTTCGCCGAGCATAGAGGTGATAAAATTTTGCAAAAAGGGATTTTCAAAGCGTTTTGCCAAATCGCCCGTCGTCCAGCGGTAATATCGCACGAGGAAGGGGAGTTTTAACAAATCTTGCATGCGCGAGCTTTTTTTGTCGTGGTTTTCGCCTCCGATCCCCCACATTTCCTGAATTCGCTCGATCGCCTTGCAAAAGGAAAGGATTTCCTTTTTATCCGCGGGGGAGATTTGCAGCATTTCTTCGCGGAACGCGGACAAATCGCGGTGTAAAGACAGTACCTGTCCGTCTTCTTCGTACGTGTACAGACTTTCGGGCTGATGGATTGCCACGCCGCCGAGTGCACCCAGTTCCGTCCAGGTTTTATACTCATCCGAGGCAGGGTTGGTGCCCGTTAGCCAGTGAATACAGTTGTCGATATGATATTCGCCGCGCTGCCAGCCCGTCAGATTTCCGCCTGCCATTGCTTGTTTTTCGCAAACGATTGCCTCGTGTCCGCTAAGTTGTGCGTAAATGCCTGCGGACAGTCCGGCAACGCCGCCGCCGATAATAACGATTTTTGCCATAAAGTACCCCTCGTTTTTGGTTTCGTCTTTATAGTTTGTCCGTTTTCTTATCCTTTTAATCATACGAAGAAAAAACGGACGAAGCCGTTTCGCTTCGTCCGTCTCGTCATAAAATTATCGTTTCAGTTCCAAAGTTCGTTTGTACGCCGCCTCGACCGCCGCTTTCGTTACGCCCTCTAAATCGTTTTTCTCCAAAGATTTTATCCCCTCGATCGTCGTTCCGCCGGGGGAGCAGACGTTTTTAATCAGCTCGTCGGGGTCGTTAAATTGCAACAGCATCGCCGCTGCGCCTCGCAAGGTTTGCGCTGCATACAGGGCGGCTTTTTCTTTGGGTACGCCGCAGCTTTCTCCGCCTGCTTGTAAGGCCTTGGCGAAAGCGTAGACGAACGCAGGACCGCAACCCGACAGCGCGCTGCCTGCGTCGATGGCGCCTTCCTCGATTTTGTCAAAGACGCCCGCCTTGGAAAAGGCGGATAAAAACAGCGTTTCTTCCGTAGGACAAACCTTGTCCGTTGCGTACAAAATCATCCCCTCGCCCAGTAAAACGGGGGTGTTGGGCATAATGCGAATCGTGGGCAGCTCTCCGCCGATAAACGAACGAATCGCGCCGATGGAAAGCCCCGCCGCCATGGTAACCACAACGACGTCCGCCCGTTTTGCAAGCAGGTCGGCAAAGTCGGCAATCGCCGTTTGCATGGCTTGCAGCTTGACCGCCAAAACCACGAATTTTGCGTTTTGCGCAATATCCCGCGCCGTCGTAACGATACAGCCGAGCGCTTTAAACGGCTGGGTTTTCTTCTCGTCGAAATCGCATACGGCAATCTCTTGAGGGGAAAGATTTTTTGCGGCGGTTTGCGCCGACGCGCCGCCCATATTCCCGCAACCGATAAATCCCAAAGTATAGCTCATAAAAACCTCATTTTTTTAGTTAGATGCGTACCTGCCCCCGTCCTTTTACGATATACTTATAAGAACAGAGTTCCTCTAATCCCATCGGACCGCGGGCGTGCAGCTTTTGTGTGGAGATGCCGATTTCGCATCCTTTTCCAAACTCGCCGCCGTCGGTAAAACGGGTGGAAGCGTTGACGTACACCGCAGAAGAATCCACCGCCGCCGTAAAGCGGTCAGCGGTTGCCTCGTCAGCGGTGACGATGGCCTCGCTGTGATGGGTGGAGTGGGCGGCGATATGAGCAATCGCCCC
>JAZUCW010000143.1:0-16934 GCA_045639305.1 Candidatus Scatosoma sp. | reverse complement strand
ACGCCTGCGGGATTTGCGTGTGCGACGAGGGAGAAGTGGCAAATATCGCGATTTTGCCAAGCGAGAGAGGGAAAGGGCTTGGGAACAAGCTGCTTTCGGCGTTACTGGAAAACTTGAAAGAGCGCGGCGCGGAAAAATGTTTTTTAGAGGTGCGCGTATCGAATCTTGCCGCGATTTCTTTGTATGAAAAATTCGGGTTTGAAAAAATCGGGGTGCGGAAGCGCTATTATCCCGACGGCGAGGACGCCTTTTTAATGACGGCAAAATTATAAAAAGCAGGGGGACGAAAACAACGGTAAACTTGTCCGAAGTTTCGTTTTTACAAAAGGGAAGCGGAAAGGATTTGGTGTTTTTGCACGGATATCTTTCCTCGAAAGAATCGTTTGCGTATCAGACGGAGTATTTTTCCCGCTTTTACCGCGTAACGGCGGTGGATTTTTTGGGGTTTGGAAAAAGTAAAAAGCTTTCTTTTGCGTATTCGGTGGACGATTACGCAAGTTGGCTAAAAGAGACGCTTGATTTATTAGAAGTAAAAACTCCGCATATTATCGCCCATTCGTTTGGGTGTAGGGTAGCGGTAAAAATGCTTTCTTGCGGCTATGAGGCGGATAAGGTTTTGCTGACGGGGCCTGCGGGGGTGATTTTAAAGCGGGGATTTTCCTATCGCATGAAAGTGAAAACCTACCGTATCGTGAAAAGATTTGCCCCCAAGTTTGCGGAAAGAAAATTCGGGAGTGCGGAATATCGCAGCCTATCTCCCGTAATGAAGGAAAGTTATAAAAAAATTGTCAACGAGGATTTGCGCTCTTGCGCGCGCAAGGTGGAAAACGAAGTGCTGATCGTGGAAGGGGAAGAAGATAAAACGACTCCTTTGCGCGAGGCGCAGGCGTATCTTGCGGCGTTTCCGTCGGCAAAGCTAAAAATGCTTGCAGGCGGGCATTTTGCCTTCGTGGATTCTCCGTTGGCGTTTAACGTTATTGCAGAGGAATTTTTTTATGGGCGAAGTATGGATTAGAATCGTTGCCAGTCTTGTATCGGCGTGCTTGTTTTGTATTTGCACCTTTCAATCGCTGGGGGCGATGCAGCAGGCGGGGTATAAAAACGGCGGGTTTTGGCGTTGGTTGAAACGGAAGGGGAATTTGTATTATAATCGCCTTGCCGTGTTTGCCTTGTGCCTTGCGCTGTCTACGACAGTCGTTTCGTTGTGCTTTTCCTTTTTAGGGACGAGATGGGCGCTCGTATGTTCGTCCGTGCCGTTCTTCGTTTTGACCTTTTTGTTTTTGGCAGTCGATTCGAAATACGCGTTGAAAGTGCAGACCAAGCGTACGGGCAGAATAAAGCGTTTGTTTACGGTATACCTTTTGTTGACGGCTTGTACGGCGTATATTTTCATTGCCGTTTTGTATTTCCTCTCCAAATGGAACGGGTCGGATTTATACGGATTGGTGGCGTACGCGCCCTTTGCGATTTTGCCCGTCCTGTTGCCTCTTCTTTTGTGTCTTGCCAACGCGATTACGGGCGTTTTCGAGAACGCGAGAAACCGTAAATTCGTAAAGCGTGCAGGGCAGGTGTTAGACGAAACGGAAATTACCCGCGTTGCAATCGTGGGGAGCTATGGGAAGACTTCGGTAAAAAATATCCTTTGTACCCTGCTTTCACAAAAGTACGCGGTGGTAGAAACGCCAGCTTCGTATAATACTCCCGTAGGGATTGCAAAGACGGTATTTTCCGAAGCTTTCCAAGGGAAAGAAATTCTGATTGCGGAAATGGGCGCGCGCAAACGCGGGGATATCGAGGAGCTTTGTAATTTGGTAAAGCCCGATTATGCGATTTTCACGGGCGTGTGTCAGCAGCATATCCAAACCTTTGGGTCTTTGGACGGCGTTTGGGAAGAAAAGAGTAAAATTTTCGACTCGGCAAAGACGGTCGTTTGCGGGGAATCCCTCCGCGAGCGCGCGTCGGGTTTTGAAAACGCGTGCTTTTCAAACGGCGAGATAAAGGAAGTAGAATTAAAAGCGGCGGAAACCCGATTCACGCTTTGCGTAGACGGGCAGGAAAAGCGGATAAGCGTGAAATTGCTGGGGAACGCAGCGATAGAGAATATTTCCCTTGCCGTGTCGCTTTGCGTGCGGTTGGGTTTGACGATGGACGAGATTGCAAACGGTTTGGAAAAGCTGCAACCGATTCCGCACCGTTTACAGCTTATGGAAAACGGCGGCGTATATATTTTGGACGACGGGTACAACTGCAATCCGCGCGGGGCGAAGGAAGGAATTGCGGCGCTTGCGCGTTTTGACGGAAGAAAGTGTATCGTAACGCCGGGGATTGTCGAGTGCGGCGTTTTGGAAGAGTCGATCAACGAGGCGTTGGGCGGCGAGATTGCCGCGGCGGGCTTGGATAAAGTGATACTCGTGGGCGATACTTTGGTCGGCGCGGTTAAGACGGGCTATAAAAACGCGGGCGGCGACGAAGAGAAACTGTCTATCGCGCGCAGTTTGGAAAAGGCGAAAGAGGAACTTTCGGGGTGGATACAAGTAGGCGACGCGGTATTGTTTTTAAACGATTTGCCCGACGTTTATTAAAAGGCTTTGTTACAACCCTCGGTTGCTTTTGACGGAAAAGAAAAAAAACAAAAGAAACACCAAAGCGGAAAAATTTACGCGGAGGTGTTTTTTTATGCGAAAAGTAGCGGTATTGTTTGGGGGGAAGTCGTGTGAAAACGAAATATCCGTGTTGACGGGGGTTTTCGTCTTGAACGTACTAGATCGGGAAAAGTACGCGATACTGCCCGTGTATATTCATACGGACGGGAAGGTGTATACTTCGGGGAAAATGACGGATTTGGAAGCCTTTAAAAGGGGGAACGTGAACGGGTTTCAGCGGGTGTTTTTCGAGGGCGGACATCTCTACGCCTTGCAGGAAAAGAAAGGGAGGATAAAGGATTTGGGGAAGGTGGATGCGGCGATAAACTGCTGTCACGGCGGGCTTGGCGAAGGGGGCGGCGTTTCGGCGTTGATGGCTTGGAACGAGATTGCGCTCGCTTCTCCCGACTTGACTTCTTCGGGGGTGTTCATGGATAAATGCACCACGAAATTGATTGCCAAAGCCTTGGGGATTCCGACGGTAGATTACGTACGGGTTAACGAAAAGGATTATGAAAAGCGCGGGGCGTTTTTATTAAAAACGGTGGAGGCGAGATTGAAATATCCCGTCGTGGTAAAACCCGCGCACCTTGGTTCGTCCATCGGGATTGAAGTTGTGAAAAGCGAGGAGGAATTAAAAAGCGCGCTTGCCCGCGCGTTTATGCTCGATAGCCGCGTCCTTATCGAGAAGTATCTCGCGGAGAAAAAAGACGTCAACTGCGCGGCGTATACCTGCAAAGGAGAGATCGTCGTGTCTGAACCCGAGACGGCGTTTGAGGGTGGGATTTATTCGTTTGAGGAGAAATACGTCAAGCGTAGCGAGGACGGCAGGGTAAAGTTAAAAAGAGGGGACAGGTGCGCATTGAGTAAGGAATTGCGGGATAAAATCCGCGCCTTTACCAAGACGTTGTATAAGAGGATGAACCTCGTTGGGGCGGTGCGGATGGATTATCTCGTTGCCGAAGGGAGGGTGTATCTTTGCGAGGTGAATACCGTGCCAGGATCGCTTGCGTACTATTTGTTTTGCGAGCGGGTTTCGGATGCGAAGAATTTTTTAAGCGATTTAATTGAAGAGGGGATTCAAAAAGCCGAGGAGGAAAAAAAGGTACTTTTGTCGTCTGGAATTTTAAAAACGGTGGCGTTTCAGCGTAAATAAGCGCGGGCGGGAGGAGGTTTTTCTTGGAAAAAGGAGAAAAACTTTTCTCCCGCCTATGTAATTTATTGATTTTTGACGGCAATTTTGGTATACTATGAAAAAAGAAAAACAAACGAGGTTTATATGGCAACGGGCGAATTTACCGATAAAGTGCGGATATGGATAAAAGCGGGCGACGGCGGCGACGGGATGAACTCGTTCAAGGCGTTCAAAGGCAAGCCTGCGTGCGGGCCTGACGGCGGCGACGGCGGACGTGGCGGCGACGTGTATTTCGTCGGGGACAAGGACATGAACGATTTGTTCCCGTTTCGTTTTACCTCCCGTTTCTTTGCGGACAACGGTGAGGTCGGCGGGACGAACAGATGCTTTGGGAAAAGCGGAAAAAGCGTATATATCAAGGTGCCTTTGGGGACGCTCGTTCGCGACGAGGAAACGGGCAAGCTGATTTGCGACGTCTTTGAAGACGGGCAGGAGATTTTAATCGCTAGGGGCGGTAACGGCGGCAAGGGCAACGTGCGTTTTACCACCGCGCGTCGACACGCGCCGAACTTTGCGCAGAAAGGGGAAAAGGTCAAACAGCACTCGGTAATTTTGGAATTAAAAGTGATTGCCGACGTGGGATTCGTTGGCTTCCCGAACGTGGGGAAAAGCACGTTACTTTCCAAGATTTCCGCGGCGAAACCCAAGATTGCCAATTATCATTTCACGACGCTTTCGCCGAACCTTGGCGTAGTGCGTTATTATGAAAAATCCTTCGTGGCGGCGGATATTCCCGGGCTTATCGAGGGCGCGGCGCAGGGCGCGGGGCTTGGACACGATTTCTTAAGACATATCGAGCGTACGAGAATGCTTTGTCACGTGGTCGATATTTCGGGTTGCGAAGGCAGAGACCCTATTGAGGATTTTAAAAAGATTAACGACGAGTTGAAAGAGTTTAGCGAGGCGCTTTCTAAATTGCCGCAGGTCGTCGTATGCAACAAATGCGACGTGTACGGCGCGGAAGAGAATTTGAAAGCCTTTAAGAAAAAGTACGGCAGAAAGTATAAAATCTTCCCGATTACGGCGATTACCGGCGAGGGGACGAGAGAGCTGCTGGAAGGTATTTTTGCGGTATTGGAAACGCTGCCGCCCGTCGAACCGATGCCTATCGAAGAGGAATTCGAGTACAAAGCAAACGACGATTTGAGCTTTGAAATTTTCAAAGACGAAGAGGGCGTGTACGTGGTTGTCGGCGGTTTGGTGGACATGCTTTGCAGAAACGTAGCCTTAAACAATCCCGATTCGATGTTGTATTTCCAAAAAGTTTTGCGCCTTCGCGGCGTTATTAAAGAACTTGTCAAACAAGGCTGTAAAGAGGGAGATACTGTATCTATCGGCGACGTCGAATTCGACTTCATACCGTAAAACCGTGTATAAGGGAGCACCTTCGGACAAAAACGGAACCTGCCCTTGCTCGTTTACGACTTGTAAACTCCCGTCGGGCAGAACCGCGTGTTTTGTCCAAATCTGCAACCCTTCTCCACGGTTTTGTGCAAACCGAGTGGTCGTTTTAAAATAAACCACAATTCCGAATTCCGCACTCCGAATTCCGAATTTAATATGAGGTAAAACTATGATTGTAACCAACGAAAACATTACCAGTAAACAAAGAAGTAAATTAAAATCGATTGCGGCGAACCTTTCGCCCATCACCCAAATCGGCAAGGGCGGGATTACCGATAATCTTCTCAAAACCCTTTCCGACGCTTTGGAGGCGCGCGAACTTATCAAAGTAACCGTGCTTGAAAACGCCGAGGATACGCCGAGAAATATCGCGGAAAACGTCGCCGAGCTCTTGGGCGCGGTTTGCGTTACCGTCATCGGCAGAAAGGCGATTTTCTACCGTTATTCGAGCAAGGATAAATTTGCCCACCTCGAATTTTAAAAAAGCGTTTAAAAATCGAAAATTCGTGTATATATAATAGGAAACAAGCGATTGAGGTTGTAAAGACTATGGAAAACGAAGAATTGAAAAAAGACGAAGAACTTGCGGAAGAAAAGCCCGCGAAGAAGAAATCTTCTAAAAAACAGGAAGAATTGGAAAAGGCGATTTTAGAGGCGGAAGAGAGTAAACGCAAATGGTATGCCGTTACGGCGGAATATGAAAACTACCGCCGTCGTACGCAGAACCAGGCGGCGCAACGCTACGCCGAGGGCAGAAACGACGTGATTTCCGCGCTGTTCCCGATCGGGGACAACCTTTCCCGCGCGATTTCCACCTGCACGGACGAGAACACCAAGCAGGGCTTGGATATGATTTTGAACTCCTTTAAAAAGGTGCTCGAGGGCGAGGGTGTGGAAGAAATCGACCCCGTTGGGGCTGTGTTTAACGCCGACACGATGGAGGCGATTATGGCAATGCCTGCTCAGGACGGCGAGGAGAGCGGTATTGTAAAGCAGGTGTACGTGAAAGGGTACAAAAAGGGCGAAAAGGTATTGCGCTACGCGCAGGTCATCGTTACGCAGTAAAAAATCCCGAACGCAAAAATTTTTGCGTTCGTTTTTTTTCTTTGCGACTATTGACAAAAATTTGGACGTATAGTATAATGCTTGCAAAGAAAGGCGTTTGGTCTATCTTTGGCGATTGTAGGAAATTTTTTAAGTGAGGTTATAGAAATGATTCGTTTGGACGGAAAAGTCGTCATTATTACGGGCGGCGGCAGAGGTATCGGGTTCGGGCTTTCGACGGCGTTTGCCAAAGCGGGCGCGAAGCTCGTTATCACGGGCAGAACGGAAGCTACGCTGCTTTCGGCAAAAGAAAAATTGGAGGCAGCGCACGGTTGTGAGGTGCTTTGCGTAACGGCGGACGGCGCGGACGAGGCGGCGATCCAGAACGTTATCGACAAGACGGTGGAAAGATTCGGGCGTATCGACGCGGTGGTAAACAACGCGCAGGCGTCGGCGTCGGGAAAAATGCTTGTCGATCACACGAAAGAGGACCTCGACCTTGCGATCCATTCGGGGATTTACGCGACCTTCTTCTATATGCAAAAAGCCTTCCCGTATCTCAAAGAAAGCAAGGGCTGCGTGGTCAATTTTGCCAGCGGCGCGGGGTTGTTTGGGCGTATCGCGCAATCGTCCTACGCGGCGGCGAAAGAGGGGATCCGCGGGCTTTCGCGCGTGGCGGCGACCGAATGGGCGCCGTATGGAGTGCGCGTCAACGTGATTTGTCCTCTTGCTATGACCGAGGGGTTAAAGAAATTTAAAGAAGAATACCCTGAAAGATACGAACAGACGATTAAGGGGGTGCCGATGGGCAGGTTTGCCGACCCCGAACAGGATATCGGCGGTATGTGCGTGTTCCTTTGTTCGGATTTGGCAAGTTACGTAACGGGCGAAACGATTACCTTGCAAGGCGGCAGCGGGTTAAGACCGTAAATTTTAAGGATAAAAAACAGCACAACGGAGCGAAAATGCTCCGTTGTGTTTTTTATGATATAAAGAACTTGACAAAATATAGACGAAATGGTAAAATAAAAAAGATTTTACAAACTTTTCACGGGAGCGTTTTTCCTGTTGAAAAAGGGGGAAGGTATGCAGGAAGCATTACTGGCGATTATCAATTTTTTATTTGTGCCGACGATAAGCGTATATTTGTATTTTAAGCGGGAGAAAACGCTGTCGAAAACCGAGCTTTTCTTGCGCTATTGCGTTAGTGCGGTTGTTATTGCGGCGGTATGTAAATTCGTGCGTTGGGCAATTTTGTGGCTGTTTAAGGTTCCGTTGACGGCGTACAGCGCTTTGTATACGTTGCTGGCGGTGGCGGTGGCGCTTGCAATTCCTTGCGTGACGAAAGTGATTTCGGTTAAAGCAGAAAAAACGAAAGAAAAGAAAGAAGAAACAAACGATGACGAGCAAGAAGAAAACGAAAAAGACAAGGCGGCATAGTCCCGTCCGTATCGTCGTATACGTGCTCGTTGGATTGGCGTATCTTCTTGCCTACACCCTCGTTTGCGTGTGCGATTGGTCGCGCGAATATTTTAACGTAAGCCTTGAAGAGATTTTGTTTACCTTGATGAATCCTTTAGAAGGCACGGATAACAATATCGTTTGGGATGCAGTGAAATACTGCCTGCCGAGAATACTATTGGTGGCGGCTGCGTACGTGGCGGCGGTGCTGATCGATTGGCGGACGAACGTTTCGTGGATTGTCTATGTGAAAATTAAAAAATTCGTACTTCGATTAAACGTGTTGAAAATAGCGCGCTTTGTCGGGGCTTGGGGTTGTATTGCGGCAATCACGATGAGTGTTTTTCACGCGGATAAACACTACGGCTTGTTCGAGTTTATTAAAAACCGTATGTCCGTCAATACCATTTACGAGGAGTATTACGTTAATCCCAAAGAGGCGGGGATTGTTCTTTCCGAGGGGCAAGAAAAGAAGAATCTTTTATATATCGTTTTAGAGAGTATGGAAACGACCTACGCTGACAAAGAACACGGCGGGGCGCAGTCGGAAGAATATATCCCGAACCTTGTGCAGATGGCGAAAGAGTACACCTCGTTTTCCAACGGCGAAGACTTGGGCGGGTTTTATAATACTTCGGGGACGATGTGGACGATGGGGGCGTTGATGGCGTTGACCTCGGGCGTGCCTTTCGATTTTCCCGTACAGAGAAATTCGATGAGCAAGCGAGAGAGTTTTGCGCCAGGCTTGACGACAATTGGCGAGGTCTTGGACGGATTTGGATATACGCAGGAATTCCTTTGCGGTTCGGACGCGACGTTCGGCGGGCGGAAGATGTATTTTGAAACGCACGGCGGGTACGGGATTTACGATTTGTTTACGGCGCGCAAGGACGGATATATCCCCAAAGATTATAAGGTTTTCTGGGGGTATGAGGATCTGTATCTTTACGAGATTGCCAAAGACGAGCTGACGAGGTTATCTCAAGAAGCTGAACCATTTAATCTTACGATGCTGACCGTAGATACCCATTCGAAGGGCGGGTATGTGTGCAAACTGTGCAAGAACGATCACGCGGTTTCGACGGCGAACGTAGTGGAGTGTGCCGACAGACAGCTGAAAGCATTTATCGATTGGTGCAAAACGCAGCCTTTTTACAAGGATACCGTAATCGTAATCACGGGCGACCATCCGCGCATGGATAAATTTTTAGTGGAAGGGGTGGAAACGAGACCGATATACAATTGCTTTATCAATGCGCCTGCCATAGAATCGGAAAGAAAACAAAACCGCGTTTTTACGCCGATGGATATGTTCCCCACAACCCTCGCGGCGATGGGATTTAGTTGGCAGGGAAATCGTTTGGGATTGGGTACAAATTTGTATTCCTCGCAAAAAACTTTGTCGGAAGAATTGGGGTTTGCATATCTGGATGCAGAGCTGAAAAAATCTTCCCGCTATTATGAAGAACATTTTTATTAAAGAAGAAAAATTGCGTTTGGGAAACCGAGCGCTTTTTTTATAAAAAGGTGGAGTAGATAGAAAACGGGGCTGATAGAGATGGGAATTTTTCCAAAACTATTGAAAAAGCGTAAAAAGTATGCTATAATGCGCTTGTAAAGGAAAAAAATAAAAGGAGGGCGTGATGATGAAAAGATTGTTATCAATCTGGCTTGCGTTTTTACTTGCTATTTTTATGGGCATAAGTCTTGTGGGCTGTGAGTCCGAAGAGGAAGACGAGCGTGCCCGCTATTGTGATCCGAGAGGGAAAGTGTGGTATAATGAAGAGTCCTTGCCGAACGTTGAAGAACCTTTCGAGAAAGGCTATGACGGAAGCTGCTATATTCAAATTGATAAGGACGGAAACGTTTTGTTTAAGCCGCTTGACGGCGAAGAAATGAAAGGGACGTTAACGACGTCGGAAGATAAGTTTTTAAAACAGACCGACGTTTCTATTTCCTTTGAAAACGGGAAAAGGGCAACAGGAGACTGTTGGCAAAATAAATACGGTAGGAATTTACGGATATGGCATTATAATAAATGCTATTATTTTGACGAAACGCAAAAGATTTCCAAAGAGGAATTTGAGGAATACCGCGGGCAATTTGTAGATTTTCTGCTCGGTGTTTACGAAACGGGGATTTTTCCGACAGAGGAAGAAATTGCAAAGAATGAGTTATATAGAAAATTTACGCATTATATGCAAATAGACCCTTGTTGCGGAGGTCCGATTACGTATAGTACGGTAGAAAAAGCGAAGATCAAGAGAATCTATTCGTGGGAATACGAGGAAGACGTTGTATTAGAAATAGACGGAAAAACGGTTACTTGTTCGCAGTATCATCCCGACGTCGCTTTGATTACGCAAAGCGGGGAAATTAAGGAGCTGTCCTACGAAGACGTTAGAAAAGGCGATTGCCTTGTCCGTCGCCAAAAGAAATCGGACGGAACGTATTCGATAAAAGGGATATTTTATATAGAAGAAGCCGTTGAAACGCCCGACAAAGAGCTTTCGTATGAGACAAGAGATATAGAGGGGACTTTAAATAAAGATCGGCATTTTTTATATTTTTTATATGAAGATATGATAACGATTATTAGGACGAAGGAGGAGCTGGAAGAGGTATTTCGAGGGATAGAAGTAGAATGGAATGAAAAGCCGATTTGGGAAAGGTACAGCGAGGATTTCTTTGAGACGCAAAGCTTGATTTTCTTCGTGCAAATCGAGATTGGGCAGGATACGGAGATGGAACTGGATTCCATAGGATTGAAGGATAACGTAGCGACGGTTTACGTAACGAAGTATACCTCAGACGATAGAGAGATGACGGTGCTTTGGGAACTTTTACACGTACCGAAAGAGGAGTTGGCGGGAGTCGAGAGCATAAAAATACAGTCCTTGTATTTATAACGGATTTAAAAGAAAATAAAAAAACGGAACGGGCTGTTTTTTCCGTTCCGTTTTTCTGTTTTAAAAACGCTTTGAAAATTTTTTTAAAAAAGTTGTTTAAGGGGGCGGTGGGTTGGTTACATATAATTGTAAATAAATTCAACGACCGCAAAAAGCGGTAAAAGGAGTGTAATAGTATGGCAGGAAAAGTTATTGGTATCGACCTTGGTACGACCAATTCGTGCGTAGCGGTTATGGAAGGCGGCGAGCCCGTCGTTATCGCAAACGCAGAGGGCTCGAGAACGACCCCCTCCGTCGTATCTTTCCAAAAGGACGGTTCCCGCGTCGTTGGGCAGGCGGCGAAACGTCAGGCGGTTGCAAACCCCGACAAGACGATTATTTCGATCAAGCGCCACATGGGTTCCGATTATAAAGTAAACGTAGACGACAAGGCGTATTCGCCCCAAGAAATTTCGGCGATGATTCTTGGCAAGTTGAAAGCGGACGCAGAGGCGTATTTGGGTCAGACGGTTACGGAGGCGGTTATTACTTGCCCCGCGTATTTCTCCGACTCGCAACGTCAAGCGACGAAAGACGCAGGGAAAATTGCGGGCTTGAACGTTTTGCGTATTATCAACGAACCGACGGCGGCGGCGCTTGCGTACGGTTTGGATAAAGACAAGGGCGGCAAGGTTATGATTTACGACCTTGGCGGCGGTACGTTCGACGTATCGATTTTGGAAATTTCCGACGGCGTTTTCGAGGTTTTGGCAACGAACGGCGACACGAAGCTGGGCGGCGACGACTGGGATAATAAGATTATCGAATACCTTGTAGACGAGTTTAAAAAATCGCACGCAATCGACTTGTCCAAGGACAAGATGGCGATGCAAAGATTGAAAGAAGCGGCTGAAAAGGCGAAGATTGAGCTTTCGGGTATGTCTTCGACGAACGTGAACTTGCCCTTTATTTCGATGAGTGCAGACGGACCTCAACACCTTGACATTACGCTTACGAAACAGAAATTTGAGGCGATGACGGCGGATCTTTTGGAAAGAACGGTTGCGCCTATGAGAGCGGCTATGCGCGATGCTGGGCTTTCGTACAACGATATTGACAAGGTAATTCTCGTCGGCGGTTCGACGCGTATGCCCGCAGTCGTTGCAAAGGTAAAAGAAGTTACGGGCAAAGAACCGTTCAAGGGTATCAACCCCGACGAATGCGTAGCAATCGGCGCAGCGGTACAAGGCGGCGTTTTGACGGGCGAAGTGAAGGACGTATTGCTCCTTGACGTTACTCCGCTTTCTTTGGGTATTGAAACGCTGGGCGGCGTGTTCACGAGAATTATCGACAGAAACACGACGATTCCCGTAAAGAAGAGCCAAATCTTCTCGACGGCGGCAGACAACCAGACGAGCGTAGATATCCACGTATTGCAAGGCGAACGTGAATTCTGTAAAGACAACAAGACGCTTGGGAACTTTATGTTGACGGGCATTGCACCTGCTCCCCGCGGAATTCCGCAGATCGAAGTTACCTTCGATATCGACGCAAACGGTATCGTACACGTAACGGCGCAGGATAAGGGTACGGGCAAGTCCACGGATATTACGATTACGTCCTCGACCAACCTTTCCGACGAAGAAATCGATAAAGCGGTAAAAGAAGCGGAACAGTTTGCGGAAGAAGATAAAAAGCGTAAAGAAAAGGTGGAGAACAAGAACAAACTCGACGGTATGATTTTCTCCGTGGAACAGACGATGAAGGAAGCAGGCGATAAGCTTGACGAAAGCGACAAGGCGACCTTGCAGGCGGCAATCGACGCGGCGAAGAAAGAGTTTGAATCGGAAGACGACGATAGAATTAAAGCAGCGTACGACAAGTTGATGCAGGACGTACAGCCCGTCTTTGCGAAGATGTATCAGGCAAACGGCGGGGCAAACCCCAACCCTGATATGGGCGGCGACACCGAATTCCATCAATAAAAATTAGAGTTCGACCCTAACGTGGGTGGGGCAAAACAAAAAAACACCGGGTTTGGGACACCAAGCCCGTAGTGTTTTATAAAGGCGTAGGATAAAGATATGGCAGACAAGAAAAATTATTATGAGACGCTCGGCGTGGATAAAAAGGCAACGCCCGAGGAAATAAAATCCGCGTATCGAAAGTTGGCGATGAAATATCACCCCGACCGCAACCAAGGCAACGCAGAGGCGGCGGAGAAGTTTAAGGAAATCAACGAGGCGCACGAAACGCTGTCCGATCAGCAAAAGCGCGCGGCGTACGATTACGAATTAGAACACCCCGGTATGGGGGGATTCGGCGGCGGCTTTGGCGGTTTTGGCGGCGGGGGCTTTGAGGATATTTCGGATATTTTCAGCAGCTTCTTTGGCGGCGGCTTTGGCGGCGGCAGAGCGCAAAAATCTTCGATCGGTGAGGATATTCAACAGGAGATGACGCTCTCTTTCATGGACGCGGCGAAAGGGTGCAGAAAGACGTTTTCGTATATGCGCAACGAGCCTTGTACTTCTTGTAAAGGTACGGGGGCGAAGGACGGGACGGCGTACAATACCTGTGCGAAATGTAAAGGGTCGGGGATTGTCCAACAAGTGCAAAACACGATGTTTGGCAGAACGATTCGGCAGGTGGTTTGTCCCGATTGCGGCGGCAGCGGGAAGATAATCAAGGAAAAATGTCCCGACTGTAAAGGCAAGGGCGCACAGCGCAAGGAAACGACGGTTACCATCGATATTCCCGCAGGCGTGGACAACGGCAGCTACATGAAGAAAAAAGGAATGGGGCAAGCGGTACAAGGCGGGGTGCCCGGCGATTTGATTATCCTCTTCCGTGTGGAGCCGCATAAATTGTTCGTGCGGGAGAAATTCAACCTGCGCTTGGATTTGTACGTTCCCTACAAGACGGCGGTTTTGGGTGGTACGGTCAAGGTGCCGACGGTGGATAGCACGTTTGATTTCACGATCCCCGAAGGGACGCAGAGCGGAACGGTGTTTACTTTGCGCGGAAAAGGGATTCGTTCGGCGCGCGGGGAAGTCGGGAATTTGATTGTCCGCGTTTTGGTGGAAGTGCCCGTGAAACTCTCCAAAGACCAAAAGAAGAACTTGGAAAAATGGGACGATTCGCTGGAATTGAAACAGCACGAGCAGATGAAAAAATACGCCGACCGTATGGAGATTCTTTACGGCGAAAAGGCGTATTGAGAGAAAAAAACAGATAAAAAACGCTGACCAAAGGGGCAGCGTTTTTTGTTTTTAGAAATCAACCTTTCCTATATTCTTTTGGGGAAACGCCTTTAAAGGATTTAAAGGTTTTGATAAAATAACTCAAATCGTTAAAGCCGCAATCGTAGGCAATCTGCGTAATCGACAGGTCGCTGCTAAGCAGCTTTCTTGCGGCGCGTTCGATTCGGTACGTGAGTAAATATTGTACGGGAGTCGTACCCGTCATGTCTTTAAAAAACTTGCAAAAGTATTTTTCGGAAAAGTCTGCTACGGCAGACATATCTTCTAGTGTAATATCCTTGGCAAAGTTTTCACGAATATACGAAAGCACCGATTTTAATTTGTTGACTTTCTTCCCGTCTTGACCGTTTGCGGGGGGCAGGTGCGAGATGAAAAGTCCTTTTTTTTGGATTTCGCCTAAGAGGGTATGGAAAAGTCCAATGGTCTTGAACGGGGGTTCGTCGTCGGAGATTGCCAGTTCGTCAAAAATCGCGTGAATATACGTTTTGACCTTTTCGTCTTTTGGAAACGCGTGTAGGAAGGCGGTGTGAGAAAGCAGGGAGTCTAAAAAGGCGTCGCAGGCAGTGTTCCCCGTTTTTAAAAAAGCAAGATTGAATACGATGCAATCGTAACGGCAAGCGTTGGGGGATGCCCCGTGAACGATTTCGCTGTTGATAACGGCAACGTCGCCTGCGCTTAAAAGGGTGGCGCGGTTGTCGAGGGTTAATGAAAGCTCGCCTTCTAAAACGCGGACGAGTTCGAGGTTGGTATGCCAATGAAACGCCATTTCGTATTTGGGGTGCAAAGCGGAGACTTGGTAGAGTTCAAAAGGGAAGTCGTCCGTGCCGTGTTGTTTTAATTCGTTGAAAATCATAGTCCGCCTAAAATGTGAAAATAATTATAGTTTTTTCCCATTATATCACTTGTCAAGTGAAAAAATCAAGTATATAATTATAGTATCTAAAAAAAGATAACAAGGAGAAAATAATATGGCAGAATCTAGACTGATTGGGAGCTATCCCGTAATTGGCATTAGACCTACGATCGACGGCAGAAGAGGGCCTTTGAAGGTAAGAGAGTCTTTGGAAGTGCAGACGATGAATATGGCAAAGCGCGCGGCGGAGCTGATTTCGAAAAACGTATTTTATTCGAACGGCGAGCCTGTAAAGGTAATTATTGCGGACACGACGATTGGGCGTGTGGCAGAAGCGGCGGCGTGTGCGGACAAGTTTAAAAAAGAGGGCGTGGACATTACGATTACCGTAACCCCTTGCTGGTGCTACGGCAGCGAAACGATGGACATGGATCCGATGACGATTAAGGCGGTTTGGGGCTTTAACGGTACGGAAAGACCGGGCGCGGTATACTTGGCGGCGGTGCTTGCGGGGCACGCGCAAAAGGGGTTGCCTGCGTTTGGGATCTACGGGCACGACGTACAGGATTTGGACGATACTTCGATTCCTGCGGACGTTTCTGAAAAGTTGTTGCGTTTTGCGCGCGCGGCAGTTGCCGTAGCGACGATGCGCGGAAAGTCCTATTTGCAAATCGGCTCGATTTGTATGGGGATTGCAGGTTCGATCGTCAATATTGAGCTGTTTGAAGAATACCTTGGTATGCGCGTAGAATCGGTGGACGAAGTGGAAATTATCCGCCGTATGACCGAAGGGATTTACGACGAGAAAGAATATCAAAAAGCGCTTGCTTGGGTTAAGGCGAAGTGCAACGCGGACTTTGATAAAAACCCGCCCAAGCTGCAAAGAACGGCGGAGCAAAAGGAAAAGGATTGGGAGTTCACGGCGAAGATGGCTTGTATTATCAAGGACCTTTTCAACGGGAACAAAAACTTGCCCGAAGGCGCGGAAGAAGAAGCGGTTGGGCACAACGCGATTGCGGGCGGTTTCCAAGGACAAAGACAGTGGACGGATTTTTATCCCAACTGCGATTTCCCCGAATCGATCCTCAATTCGACCTTTGACTGGAACGGCGCGAGAGAACCGTATATCCTTGCAACGGAAAACGATACGCTGAACAGTATTTGTATGCTGTTTGGGAAACTCTTGACGGGCAGAGCGCAGATTTTTGCGGACGTAAGAACGTATTGGAGCGGCGACGCGATAAAGCGGGTTACGGGTTATGAAATCGAAGGGAAAGCAAAGGAAGCGGACGGCTTTATCCACCTTATCAACTCGGGCGCGGCTTGCGTGGACGCTTGCGGCGAAGTGAAAGACGAAAACGGCAACGCCATCATGAAAAAGTGGTGGGAAATGACGGACAAGGATATCGATGCCTGTATGGCGGCAACCACTTGGCCGTATGCAGACCTTGGCTATTTCCGCGGCGGCGGGTATTCGTCCAGATTTGTTACGAGGGCGGAAATGCCGGTTACGATGATGCGTTTGAATATGGTGAAGGGCATCGGACCCGTGATGCAGCTCGCAGAGGGCTGGACGGTGGCTATCCCCGACGAAGTAACGCATAAGCTTTGGGCGAGAACGGACTATACGTGGCCTTGCACTTGGTTTGCTCCCCGTATTACGGGCAAGGGCGCGTTTAAGACGGCGTATGACGTGATGAACAACTGGGGCGCAAATCACGGCGCAATTTCGTACGGGCATATCGGCGCGGATATTATTACCCTTTGTTCGATGCTCCGTATCCCCGTATGTATGCACAACGTGGACGAAAAGGATATTTATCGTCCCGCGAGCTGGAACGCATTCGGTATGGATAAGGAAGGGCAGGATTATCGGGCTTGCCAGACCTACGGGCCGATGTATAAAAATATTCGATAAGGATTTACAAAGAAAAGGCTGCGCGAAATCGCAGCCTTTAGGGATTTTAGACAACATAAAAGACTAACGAGAATTTCGTTAGTCTTTTTATTTTGTGAATTATGATAATTGTATAAAACCACGGGCAATCGTTGTGGCAACTTGGATATAAGTCCGGTTTTGTTGATAGATTTTGTTTGATTTAGCTTGTACGGACGCTATCTCTTTTTGTAAATTACCAGCTCGGGGTTCTCGCCGTTTTCTTCGTATGTACACACAAGGATGAAGTC
>JAZUCW010000142.1:0-7255 GCA_045639305.1 Candidatus Scatosoma sp. | reverse complement strand
CTTGACGATATGCCCGTCAAACCCGACCGATAAACGCAAGCCCGTCTTTTTGACGATTTCCTGCTGCTCTTTATTTTTAAAGAACTCGGTAACGTAGTCGTGCGTTTTAAAAGAGTGAAGGCTGTCGTAGTTGACGTTGAGCTCCCAAAAAATTCCGTGTTCGGCAAGCTTTCTAAAATACCGATAGGGCTCTTCGCCGCGCGCTTTTGCAAAGGCAAAGAGGTCGGTGTGCGCAATGCCGACGGGACAGCCGCAACGCTTGGCAAACGCTACGATATCTCCGCTTGTAATCGAGGTGGGGTGGTCGAGGTTTTCTACGAGCGCAAAATCGAAAAAGGAGACGTCCGCGGTAGGGGGGAGGGCGTAGCTATCCACACCGTTGAGCATCGTGCAAATCTCAATACCGCAAAGGATTTTAATTCTCTTTGCGTATTTTTCCTTTAACAGCTTCATATGGTCGTAATAGCGGTTTAGCGTGCCTCCGTAATTGGCGTTTAAACCGTTGCCTTTGCCCCAGCAAAGCTCCGTTCTGCCGTATCCTACGCCGTAGTTGTGGTCGCAAATGCCCAGCTGTCCGATTCCGCCTGCAATCGCCGCTTCGATCACCGATTCGGGCTTGTCTTTCGAACAGAAAGAATAGTAGGTATGCGCGTGTAAATCCTGTATCATAATGCACCTCTAAACGGTATTATAACACACACTTTTTTAAAAAGCAAGTAAAAAATTCGGAATTCTAAATTCGGAATTCGGAATTGTGGCAGAGATTGGAAACTTCTAATGGGGAGTGGAAAGTTATGGATTGGAGTTCTGCATTTTAATTTTTTTGGTTATTGCAACAAGGATACTAATAATTTCGTTTATGTCGCATTGAAAAAGCGAAAAGTCCTCGTGCGTTAAATAGCCTGTTTCGTGTAAAAGGCGGAGCCAATAATCCGTTTCGTTTGCCTCTTTTAAGGCGATTGTCAGTTTGCTGTAAAAATCCGCGGACGATTGTGCTTTTTGAGCCTCTGAAACGTTTGCGCCGATGCTTGTACCGCTTCGCAAAAGTTGGTTTGACAAAACGCGCTCTTTTCTTTCCGTTGCAAGGAATTGGCAGAGTCTTACGACGTTTACGGCAAACTTAAAACTTTTCGTTTCAATGATATTTTCTTTTAACATTTTAATTCTCCCTTAATTCCGAATTCCGCATTCCGAATTCCGAATTTAATAAATCAACTTTGCTTTGCCGACTTCTAATCCAACGGGCGGGGTCGCGTCGGTGGCGATTACGTCGTATTCGGACAGAGCGGACAAGCGGTACGTACCGTGCGCGGAGAATTTGGTATGGTCGATAAGGAGTACCCGTTTTTTACAACGCTCGAAGGCGGTGCGTTTGATTTCCTTTTGTTCGAGCGAGCGTTCGAATACTTGGTTTTCAAGCACGGCGGCGCAGGAAGAAATCATTAAATCGAAGGAAAAATCGGCAAGCTGACGCGCCGTCCAGCTCCCCGTCGTCGAGTTGGTGTTAAAGTGCACGTTGCCGCCCAGCAAAATGAGGTTGATGTTCGGTTTTTTCGAGAGCTGAATCGCCGTTTGCAAGTTGTTCGTTACCACCGTTTTAAAGCTTAAATCTATCCGCTCGGCAAGCGCCAAGGCGGTGGAAGAACTGTCGATAAAAACGCTTTTGAAAGGGGGGATATACAAGAGCGCGTTGGTCGCCGTGCGCTCCTTTTCGCTGGCGTTTTTTTCCATACGGAAAAAGATGGAGATTTCTTCCGCGTTTTCCGGGAGCAACGCCCCGCCGTGGCTGCGTTCGATAAGCCCCATGCTTTTCATCTCTGCCAAATCCCGCCGTATCGTGGCTTCGCTGACGTACAATTCCTTTGCCAAGACGGAAACTACCGCCGTCTTTTTCTCTTTTAAACGCCTTAAAATTTCATTTTGCCGTTCGGTAAGCGCCATAATTATTTCTCCGTAGTTGAAAATGCTCGTTTTTTGCGCAGTTTTGCGCGTTTGTGTTCATATTATACCATAAAAAATTTTTTTTGTCAATATTTCGAACATATATAGACAAACAAAAAAAAGTGTGTTATAATAAATTGAAGCATAAAATCGGGGGAGTGGGGATAGTGCGCGAAAATGCGCAAATCTGCGCGCCGAGGGTATGCAAGGCAGAACGAAGAAAGGAGAAAACAATGAGATATTATCTTGCAATCGATATCGGGGCGTCATCGGGCAGACACATTTTGGCGCACCTCGAAAACGGGAAGATGATTACCGAAGAAATTTACCGTTTCCAAAACGGTCCGGAAGAATTGACCGCGTACGACGGAAAAAAACATTTGATGTGGACGCACGAAAGACTGTTCGGGGAAATTTTGAGCGGTTTGAAAAAAGCGAAGGAAATCGGGAAAATCCCTTATTCGGTGGGTATCGATACGTGGGGAGTTGACTATGCTTTGTTAGACGAAAACGACGAGGCGATCGGCGGGACGTACTGCTATCGTGATTCGCGTACGGAAGAAACGATCCCTGCGGTGCACGAAGTATTGCCGTTTGAAACGTTGTTTGCAAAGACGGGGATTGCGTTTGCGTCCTTTAACACCGTGTATCAGTTGCTTGACGATAAAAAGACGGGGCGTATGGAAAAGGCAAAATCCCTTTTGATGCTGCCCGATTATTTCCACTTCCGCTTGACGGGCGTGAAAAAGCAGGAATATTGCAACGCGACGACGACGGGTATGGTCAACGCGGTTACCCATGCTTGGGACGAGGAAATTTTAGAAAAACTTGGCTATAAAAAAGAATTGTTTGGCGAATTGGCGCAACCGGGTACGGTGGTAGGCGAATTCACGGACGAGATTGCCGCAATCGTCGGGTACAAGGCAAAGGTTATTTTGCCTGCGACGCACGACACGGCAAGCGCGGTTTTGGCGGCGCCCTTGAAAGCGCAAACCCCGTACATTTCCAGCGGTACGTGGTCGCTGCTCGGCGTAGAGCAGAACGCGGCGCACACCTCCAAGGAAGCGCTTAAAGCGGGGTATTCGAACGAGGGCAGTCTTGGTAATACCTTCCGTTTGCAAATCAATATCATGGGGCTGTGGATGATTCAACAGGTTCGCCACGAATTGGACGACAAATACGGCTTTGCAGAACTCGTTTGTATGGCGAGAGAAAACCCCGTCGATTACGAAATCAACGTCAACGATCAGCGGTTTTTAGCGCCTGAGAATATGACGGCGGAAATCAACGCGGCGGTGGGCAAGACGTTGACGGTAGGGGAAATGGCGTACGTAATCTACAATAACCTTGCAAGATATTACGATCTCGCGTTAAAGGCGTTGGAAGAGGTTACGGGTGAAAAATACGAGACCCTTAACATTATCGGCGGCGGCAGTAAGAACGGGTTCTTAAACGAGCTGACGGCAAAATATACGGGCAAGAAAATTATTACGGGACCTGCGGAAGGTACGGCGATTGGGAACTTGATGATGCAGATGGTCGGCGGCGGCGATATCGCAAGCGTTGCCGAGGGCAGAGAAATCATTACCCGTTCGTTCGACATCGCGGAACTGTAAGAAAGAAAATAAAAAGATATTAGACGAAGGAGATAAACTTTATGTCCAGATACGAAGAAGCAAAAAAGATCTACGCACAATTCGGGATTGATACCGAAGCGGCAATGGAAAGACTGAGCAAACTTTCCGTCAGCGTACACTGCTGGCAGGGCGACGACGTTATCGGTTTTGACGGTAGCGATTCGCTTACGGGCGGGATTCAGACGACGGGGAACTATCCCGGCAGAGCAAGAACCCCCGAAGAATTGTTTGCAGACCTTACGACGGCGTTTAAGCTGATGCCTGGTAAAAAGCGTGTAAACGTACATGCGTGCTACGCGCTCCTTGGCGAAGATAAGGGCAAGGTAGACAGAGACGCGTACGAATACAAACATTTCGAACCTTGGGTAAAATGGGCGAAGGAAACGGGCTTGGAAGGCGTTGACTTCAACCCGACCTGGTTCTCCCATCCCATGATGAAAGACGGCTTGTCCCTCTCCTCCCCCGACGAAACGGTAAGAAAGTTCTGGGTAGCGCACGGGAAAGCTTGTATGAAGATTGCTGCGGAAATCGGGAAAGCGATGGGCAGCCCTTGCTGTGTGAACCTTTGGGTTCCCGACGGTACGAAGGATATCCCTGCTGACCGCCTCGGTCCCCGTCTTCGTTTGAAGAAGTCGTTGGACGAAGTTTTGGAAGGCTACGATAAAGAATGGGTTATCCCCGCAGTAGAAAGCAAGGTGTTCGGTATCGGCGTAGAAAGCTATACGGTAGGCAGCAACGAATTTTATCAAAACTACGCGGCAACCCGCGGGATTTGTTGCTTGCTTGATACGGGGCATTATCATCCCACCGAAGTCGTTTCGGACAAGATTCCTTCGATGCTTGCCTTCTACGACAAAGTACAGCTCCACGTATCCCGTCCCGTAAGATGGGATTCCGACCACGTAATCGTCGTGGACGACGAACTCAAAGAACTCTCCAAAGAAATTATCCGCAACGACGCGGACGATAAGGTAATCGTAGCACTCGACTATTTCGACGCTTCTATCAACCGTCTTTGCGCTTGGGTAACGGGTGTTCGTTCGATGCAAAAAGCGTTGCTTTCGGCGATTTTGCAACCGTATGCAGAAATGAAGAAGTTGCAAGACGAAGGCAATTTCACCAAAGTTTTGTATATGCACGAAAGAGTAAAATATCTTCCCTTCGTAGACGTTTGGAACGAATACCTCGCTCGTCAAGGCCTTAGCGAAGACTGGTGGGAAGAAGTTGAAAAATTCGAAAAGGAAGTCATCGCGAAGAGAGTATAACGATGAAGAAGATATTGCTTTTGGGCGATTCGATACGCTTGGGGTATGAACGGTACGTAAAGGAAATGTTCGACGGGCACGCAAAGGTATATTCGCCCGGGGACGTGAACGGCGGGATGGCACAATTTATTCAGCGGTGGCTGAACGAATGGAAACGCCGTGGGAACTTTCCCGACGATATGGATCTCGTGCATTGGAACGCAGGGCTTTGGGACGTTTTAAGAATCTGCGGCGACGAGCCTCTTTCCTCTCCCGCTTTTTACGCGGAGACCTTAGAAAGGGTTCATAAACGTATAAAACTGCTCTTCCCTAAGGCGAAAATCGTCTTTGCGCTTAGCACCTGGGTACAAGAAGATTTGTATCAAGGGGAGTACCAAAGATACAACAAAGATATCGAGCTGTTTAACGAGATTGCAATCAAAACCTTGGGGCCGCTCGGCGAAGAGTTTGACGATTTGTACTTGGTAACGAAGAACGCGCCAAAAGAATGCTTTTCGGATATGACGCACTTTAATACGATAGAGGGGATTAAACTCGTGGGGAATAAAGTCGTAGATTGTCTTTGTTCTTTCACGGGGATAGACAGAAATACGCTGCAAGAAAAGGAAGCGGAGCTGTTTGAAATTCCCGAGCGGATTTTAGGTTGTTAAAAATTGTAAAAAAATCTTTATTATATTATATAAGGAGAAGAAATGAAAATTCTTGTTGTAAACGCAGGAAGTTCCTCTTTGAAATACCAGCTGTTCGATATGGATACGAACGCGGTATTGGCAAAGGGAAACTGCGAAAGAATCGGGATCGACGGGGTAGTAACCCATAAGCGTCCCGGTAAAGAGGATTACAAGACGAATGCCGACTTCCCCGACCACAAAGCGGCGATTGCCTGCGTATTGTCCTTATTAACGGACAAGGACAAGGGCGTTATCGAAAGCGTAGAGGAAATTTCGGCAGTTGGGCACAGATTCGCACACGGCGGCGAAAAGCTGAAAAAATCGGCGGTGCTCGGCGATCAAGAGCTCGAATATTTGGAGAGCATCGTAGGACTCAATCCTTTGCACGGGCCTCCCGCAATCAGCGGATTGAAGGCTTGTAAAGAGGTTATGCCTTCCGTGAATCACGTAGGGGTGTTCGATACGTCCTACTATTCGGATATGCAGGATTACGCGTATATCTATCCCATCCCTTACGAGTTGTACGAAAAACACAAAATTCGTCGTTACGGGTTCCACGGTACGTCGCACAGATACGTTGCGGCGCAGGCGGCGGAAATGCTTGGAAATAAGAACGCGAAAATCATCACCTGCCACCTTGGCAACGGCTCGTCGATTACGGCGACGGTGAATGGGAAGGCAGTGGATACCTCGATGGGCTTTACTCCGCAAGACGGCGTACCGATGGGTACGCGCAGCGGTGCAATCGACCCTACGGTCGTTACCTTCTTGCAAAAGGCAGAGGGCTTGACGGCAGACGAAGCGGATAAGATTCTCAACAAAGAATCGGGGCTTTCGGGGGTTTCGGGTTGCGGCAGCGATTGTAGAGATATCCGTGATGCGGCGGCGGCAGGAAACTATCGCGCACAGCTTGCGATGAAGATTCTTTGCCACAACATCAAAAAAATCGTCGGTTCGTACATCGCGGAAATGAACGGCGTAGACGCGTTGGTGTTTACGGCGGGCATCGGGGAAAACGATAGAGACTTGCGAGAAGAAGTTTGCAAGGATATGTCCTTCCTCGGCATTGCAATCGACGAAGAATACAACCAAAACTGCCCTAGAGGGGAAGTTGCGGATATTACCGCAAAGGGCGCAAAGGTAAAGACCTACGTTATCCCCACCAACGAAGAGTATATGATTGCTCTCGATACCCAAAATTTGACAAAATAAAAAAATAATATAAAGGAAAGGAAAAAAATTATGAAATCTCCCTTTGAAATTAAGAAGGAAATTTGCGAAGTAGGGCTTAAGCTCTGGCAGAAAGGGTTCGTTGCTGCAAACGACGGTAACATCTCCGTAAAGATCAGCGATAACGAATACTATTGCACCCCCACGGGTGTTTCCAAGGCGTCTTTGACCCCCGATATGATTATCAAGGTTGACAAAGACGGTAAGAAATTGGAAGGCAAGCTCAATCCCTCGTCCGAAATCAAGATGCACATGAGAGTGTATCGCGAACGTCCCGACGTAAACGCGGTCGTTCACGCACATCCTCCCGTTGCAACCGCTTTCACCGTTGCGGATATCGATCTTGACCAGTACGTTTTGCCCGAAGCCGTTTTGACGATCGGTGCAGTTCCTACCTGCGATTACGGTACTCCCTCCACGATGGAAATTCCCGATTCGCTCGATCCGTATCTTCAAAATCACGACGCGTTCTTGCTTAGAAACCACGGTGCATTGACGGTAGGTTGCGATT
>JAZUCW010000141.1:0-2600 GCA_045639305.1 Candidatus Scatosoma sp. | reverse complement strand
CCAACGCCAACAATATACAAAATAGTTTCTTCATAAATTTTATCCCCTTTGTTTTTAATTACTTTTCCAACATCTCTAAAAACGCGGCTTCGTCTAAAATCGTTATCCCCAATTTTTGCGCCTTGGCAAGCTTACTGCCCGCTTCTTCGCCCGCGATAACGAGGGTCGTTTTCGCCGTTACCGACGACTGGCACACCCCGCCCTTTTCTTCAATCAGCTTTTGCGCCTCGCTGCGTTTTAACGAGGAAAGCGTACCCGTCAAAACGACCGAGTGCCCTGAAAATACCCCCTCTTTCTTCTCCTCCGACCAAACGGGGCTAACCCCCGCCTTTGACAACGCGCAAAGGGTTGCAAGATTGTCCTCGTCCTGAAAATATTGCACGATGGCGCTTGCGGTTATTTCGCCTACGTTTTCAAGCGCAAGCAATTCTTCTACCGTCGCGTTTTGCAAAGTTTCCATACTGCCAAAACGGCTCGCAAGGTCCTTCGCCGCAACCCTGCCTACCCCGTCGATGCCGATTGCGTAAATAAACGCGTCCAATTTCGGGGTCTTGCTCTTTTCAATTTCGCTTAAAAGATTGTTGATTTTCTTCTCTTTAAAGCCCTCTAATTTCGCCAAATCTTCTTTCGTCAATCTATACAAATCGGAAACTTTGACAACACCTTGCTTTTCTACGAGTTGCAACGCCGTGCTTTCGGAAAACCCGTCGATGTTCATCGCGTTTTTGCCCGCGTAATGGTCGAGCGCCGCTACGATACGAGGCACGCAAAGTCGGTTGGGACAAAACAGATGCGCGCCCGTCTCTTGCAAAGAAGAGCCGCACGCAGGGCAAAAAGCGGGCTTTTCAATTTCTTGGCTATGCTCGTAATGTTCCGTAGCCCCCAAAATTTCGGGAATTACTTCGTTCGAACGGCGCACTAGCACGCGCGAACCGATTTTTACGTCTTTGCGCAGAATATCCCCAAAATTGTTTAACGTTGCACGGGAAACGGTAGCCCCGCCCAATTCTACGGGTTCAAGCAGCGCAAGCGGGGTTAATTTCCCCGTTCTACCCACCTGCCAAATCACTTCGTTTAATAGGGTGGTAACCTCTTCCGCCTCAAACTTGTACGCCATCGCCCAACGGGGGAATTTATCGGTAAAGCCCATTTCTTCCCGCAAAGCCCAATCGTTTACTTTAATCACCGCGCCGTCCGTCAAAACGTCGATTTGCTTGCGCTCGGTTTCCACCGTTTTTATCGCGGCAAGCACCTCGTCTTCCGTCTTGCAAACCGCAAAATACGGGTACACCTTAAAGCCCTCGTTTTTCAAGAAGGTATGCGCTTCCGTTTGGGACATAGGCAGGGAGTCCGAGGTGTAATTGACGTCGTAAAAATAGATATCGGGGCGGCGTTGACGGGTGATTTTCGGGTCTAAATTACGGATTGCACCCGCCGCCGCGTTGCGCGCGTTTTTCAAAGGCTCGTCGGCGGTTTTATTGTATTCGTCCAATACGGAAAGACGGATAACCGCTTCCCCGCGCACTTCCAGCGTTCCTTGATAGGAAATCCGCAACGGGAAAGATTTTATCGTCAATACCTGCGCCGTAACGTCCTCGCCTACCACGCCGTTCCCGCGGGTCGTTGCGCGGACGAATTCCCCTTTTTCATAGGTCAAACAAACGGTCAACCCGTCGAATTTATATTCCACCGTGTATTCGATTTCTTTCTCCGCGGCTTTTTTCGTACGAGTAAGAAAGGCAGAAAGCTCTTCTTTCGTTACCGACTTGTCAAGGCTAAACAAACGCGCGATATGGGTGTGCTTTTCAAAGCCCTTGATAGGCTCGCCGCCGACCCGACGCGTAGGGCTGTCGGGATATACCTCGCCGCTTGACTCTTCCAGCTTCTTCAATTCGTCGTACAAAGTATCGTATTCTTTATCCGAAACGGTGGGCTTGTCCAAAACGTAGTATTCGTACGCCCATTTATTGAGAATATCGACTAGTTCTCTTTTTCTGTCCATTTTGTTACCTCTATTTTTGAATTAGGAATTCGGAATTCGGAGTTCGGAATTGTGGTAGAATTTAAAATTCGGAATTCGGAATTCGGAATTGTGGTAGAATTTAAAATGCGGAGTTCGGAATTCGGAATTCGGAATTGTGGTAGAATTTAAAATGCGGAGTTCGGAATTCGGAATTGTGCTAGAATTTAAAACGACCGAGTGGTTACACGAAACGGGTTAGATACGAGCAGTTCAAGGAAGGCGCGGATTTCCCGACGGGAGTTTACTGGGCGTAAACGAGCAAGGGAAAACGCAAGCCTGACGCCGAAATGCGAAGTATATAAGCCGTTTCAAATAATCGTCAAAGGGGCGAGAGAGGCCGACAACTGCTTTATCCCCAACCCCTCGAAGGCGATATCGAGAATCATATTGCTGCCCGTACCGCGCACACCGACGATCATACCGTCGCCAAACTTTGGATGCCGTACTTTTTTGCCGATTTGGAAAGCGGACAAATCCTTCGCCCCCGTAGGAGATAAGGTCTTTTTCAGCTTGCTTGCGCCGCCGTAGGTAACGCCCTCGTTTTTCTTTTGCGCCCCCACCCCCCCGTAGGAGCAAT
>JAZUCW010000140.1:0-1981 GCA_045639305.1 Candidatus Scatosoma sp. | reverse complement strand
ACCTTTTGCCCCACGACCGAACCGTCAACGCGCCGCAAGGAAAACCCATTGCGAATCTGCTGTTTGTGAAAGTTGCGGATATTCTCCGCCGCCTCTTCCAAAATCGCAACGAACCGCTCGTCCGCGCCGTCATAGGCGCGTTCGATTTCCTCTTGCGCCACCTCTAACGAAGATAGTTGCACGCCGTCGAACTTTTCCGAGTACGCATACAACGCGCTATCCCCGTCCTCTTTTACCCGCTTTATAATCTCTTCCACAGCGCCCGCAACGCTCGCCATCGGCGTTTCGCGCGCAAATATCTCTTGCGGGGATACCTGTCCCCATTCGTATACCTTTATCATCCTCTCACCTCGCTCAATCGAGCAACGCCGTTACCTTTTCCACCAAATTTTCAATCTCTTGCGTTTTAAACTTGAAGCTCGCTTTATTTGCAATCAGTCTTGCGCTGATAGGGAAGACCGTTTCGATAACCTCTAAGTTGTTTTCTTTCAAGGTCGTTCCCGTTTCTACAATATCCACGATAACGTCGGAAAGCCCGAGCATAGGCGCAATTTCAATCGAACCGTTTAAACGAATAATATCGATATCCCTGCTCTTCTCCGCATAATACCGCTTTGTCGCGTTGACGAATTTCGTCGCGACCTTCAAGGTACGGTTTCCGTCGTCGTAAAAGCCCTTTTTCGCCGCCACCGCCATACGGCAGTTCCCTTTTTTTAAATCACAAAGCTCGTATACCGCAGGGGAATATTCCTCTAAGATATCCTTACCGCAAACCCCGATATCTGCCGCGCCGCGTTCGACGTAAATCGCCACGTCCGAGGGTTTTACCCAAAAATAGCGTACGCCTTTTTCCGCGTTTTCAAACAGCAATTTTCGGCTATTTTCTTTAATAGACGGACACTCGTAACCGGCTTTTTCAAAGACGTCGTATATCTTTTCCCCAAGTCTGCCCTTGGGCAACGCCACGTTAATCATATTTTATCCCCCGTCATATCCACCAATTCTTTATACCGTATCCCGTCCTTCGTCTTTTGCGCCGATACGCTATTGCCCTTTTTTACAAGCGCGTTGACCGCCCGCACAAGCTGGAATATCGGCGTCTTTTCATCGTACAAAAGCAAAATATCCACGTCTTTTCTATGCCGTGTTTCTCTAAACCCTTCTAAAAGCTCGAGATTAACCGCAAACCCAATCGCACCTGCGTCCCTTCCCATACGGCGCAAGAGTAAATCGTATCGGCCGCCCGAAAGCACGCCCTCGAAAATGCCGTCCACGAACCCCTTGAACACGACGTCGTCGTAATAATTTCTATCGTTTACCACCGAAAAATCGATACGAATTTTATCGGCGTATTCGGTAACGCCCAACAATTTACAAAGTCTTTCTAACCGTTCAAACGCCGCCTTCGCTTTTCCTTGACAGATCGGGCGCAATATCTCCAACACCTTCCCCGCCTCGCCCTGCACGCCAAGCATCGTCAACAATCTTTCTTTCGCTTCGCAGGAGAGCGCGTATTTCTCACAAAGCGCCGCCGCCTCGTGCCGATTTTTTTCCGCCAAAAGCCGCAAAAACGCCTTATCAAATTCCCCGTCCGCACCAATTTCTTCCAAGGTTGCAGACAATATCCCCGCGTGCGAAAGATCCAAAACGAAATTATCAGAGATAACGGACAGACTTGCCGCGGCAAGATATACCGTTTCAAAGACGTCGTATTCGTCGATATCCCCGATACATTCTAACCCAGCCTGCGCGATTTCTTTAAACTGTTTCGTCTCTCCCGAAATGCGGTAGACGTTCTCGTTATAATACACCTTCCGTTTTCCCGGCGCCGCACCGCTGTTTTTAATAATCGACAACGTAACGTCCGGTTTTAACGCCAACAGTTTTCCGTCCGTATCGTTAAAAGTAATCACCCCGTCACCAAGCAAAAACTCCTTGTTTTTTACGTACAGGTCGTATTCTTCAAATTTGCTCATTTTAT
>JAZUCW010000139.1:0-22479 GCA_045639305.1 Candidatus Scatosoma sp. | reverse complement strand
TGCAGTTTTTCCGCCGCCTCCATATAGCGCATGTCGGTATACAAAGTCGTACCCGTCTTATCGTCGATTACCAAACCGTTTTCCGCCTCGATTCCCGTGAAATAGCGAAGTTGATACAAACACGAGGTAACAACCGCCTCGCAATCGGATAACTCCAATACTCTTTTTCCGTTCGTATAAACCATCGCAAACTCCCTATTTTCTATATTGTAGCAAAAAAAATGTCTTTCGTCAAGTATACGGCGGTATTTTCCCCTACCAAAGAGGAGTTTTTTTACAGATTTGTATAAATCCGCTTCATTTCCTCGGCTTCTTCCACCTGTTTGCCAGCCGATTCGCTGACGATATAGGGATTCAACCCCAAATCCTTTAACGCCACCGCCAACGGATAGAAATTCGGCCCGTAGATTTCGTCTTCAAAGGTGAGGTGTTTAATTTCCCCTTTCGCCGAATACATAATCTTGGAAAAATGCACGTGCAGCTTTTGCATTTTTTCCATACCCAGCTCGTCTATCATGTACGAAAGTCTAGATTTGTAATCGTCCACCGTTTTGAGCGAGCCTTGTTCTCTTGCGTTAATATGTCCAAAATCAACACAAGGCACGAACACGGGATCGATTTTACAAAACCGCACGATTTCCTCCACCGTACCAATCTGTGCCAATTTCCCCATCGTTTCGGGACAAAACAGCATATCTTGCATATCGTTAAGATAAATATATTCCCGCAAAATTTCCAGACGTTTCTCGGTTAAAGCAACTGCCTCTTCGCGGCTCGCCTTTCCCTGCGCTGCGGGGTGGAAAACCACTCGTTTTCCGCCCATTGCTTTCAGTGCTTTTGCCGTATCCAAAACGTAGCCGTAGGATTTTGCCGCCATTTCATCGTCAGGGTTCGCAAAGTTGATAAAATACGGCGCGTGGGCAGATATCTCTATACCCGACGCAGAAAACGCCTCGCCGATGGACACCGCTTTCGCTTCCGTCATGCGAACGCCTCTGCCAAAAGAGTATTCGAAACAATCCAAGCCACGGTTTTTTACAAATTCCGCCGCCTCTTCCGTATGCAAAAATCCCTCTGCGTAAAAACTTTCGCTGTTTCCACTCGGTCCGAATTTAATCATGTTCACACACCCTCCGTATATCTTCTTGCAGCTGCCTTTTCAACTCGTCCGCCCCGTCGAACTTTTTGACGTCTCGCAAATAACGAACGAACTCTACCTTGAGCTCCCGTCCGTATAAATCGCCAAAAAACCCGTCTAAATAGGTTTCCGTCCATTCGTTGCAATCGCCAAAGGTGGGTCTTGCGCCGAAATTCGTAATCCCTTTATAAACCTTTCCGTCCAAACGAACGCGGCTTTCGTAGACCCCCTTTTTTAAGGAAAACTTCTCTTTCGGATAGGCGATATTGGCGGTGGGAAAACCCAAAGTCCTGCCCACCTGGCGATCCTTTTCCACCTTGCCGATAAGAAAGAAGTTTTCGCCCAAAAGCTCGTTCGCTTTTTCTATTTCTCCTCTCTGCAAGCGTTCTTTTACCGTACGCGAACTGACCTTTTCCCCCTCAATTTGCACCAAGGGCAGTGTTTCAACGCATACACGGGTGCTTTGTTTTAAAAAATCAGGCGTGCCTTTCGCCCCGTTGCCAAAACGAAAATCCTCCCCACAAACGAACAACTTCGGAGAAAATTTCCCCGTTAAAATCTCCAAAAATGCAGTAGGCGACAAATCCTTAATTTCCGAAAACGGCAACTCGAAAACGAAATCCACTCCGTTTTCTTTAAAAATACGCACTCGTTCTAAGGAGGTAAACAAGCCGTCCCAGCCTTTGCCCCCAAAAATACTCGTTATCCCAACGGACAAACCGCTGTTTTTTGCGCAAGACAAAAGCTGACGGTGCCCCAAATGCAGACCGTCGAATCCACCGAGAAGCATGGCACATCCCCGTGCGCTATCCTTTTGTTTTGTCAACCAAGTCGTCTTTAACATAATTTAATTTCCGCTTTTGCCAAGCCGTTCTTCACCTCGGCAATCCCGTAAAACGCGCCGTCTTTATAAATTTTATACAATCCGTCTTTCTCGTCCACGAAAACGCGTTGTCCGTTGAAAAGCTTTACGGCGTTATTCTCGGTCAATACCAAATCGGAGATAGGCAGCACGCGCTCGGTGGGGATAATCATCTTTTCAAGTTCTTCCAAAGGCGGATCGTTTTCCAAAACGGAAAACGGAATCGCTTCGGGCAATACGAAAAAGCCGCTTTGCGTTCGCAAAAGCGCACTCATAACCGCTTTCGTTTCGAGCGCCGCCGCAATATCCCTTGCCAAGGAACGAATATACGTCCCTCCGCCGCAACGGATTTTCAAACGGAAAGTATTTTCCTTATCCTCCACTTTTCCCAAAAGTTCCATCCCGTAAATACGTACTTCTTTCGCCGGCAATTCAAAATCCACGCCCGCGCGAGCAAGATCATACCCCCTACGCCCGTTGACGTTCTTTGCGCTGTACTTGGGCGGAACTTGTAAAATATCCCCGAAAAAGGTAGGCAAAACCCCCTCGATTTCCTTTTCGTCAGGTACATGCCCCCCGTAAATTAAATTCCCCGTCGAATCGAGCGTGTCCGAATCGACCCCGAAAGTAAACTCTGCAACGTACTCTTTTTCCTTGTCCAAGAAATAATTGAAAAGGCGGGTTGCGTTGCCGACCCCAACGGGCAAAACCCCGCTTGCGAGGGGATCGAGCGTGCCCATGTGTCCGCAGGGCACACCCGTCAACCATTTTATTTTATTGACAACCGTCGAAGACGTCATTCCGCTGGGCTTATCCACGTTGAAAAACCCGAAGGTTGCAATCTTTTCCGTTCTTTTCACAGTCGCCCCCTATTAGCGAAGCTCGATACCCAACTTAAATTTCAAGTTCCCTAAAATCTTCTTCACAAAGTTATCCAACGTCTCGGGCGTAAACGCCTTTTCCGTCTGCATATCCGGTGTGAAGGTCAGGGTAAACGCCATACTCTTTTTCCCTTCGGGGACTTGACCGCCGCGGTATACGTCGAACAACTTCGCCGCCGTAACGTATTTGCAGGAATGTAACAATACTTCCTCTACTTCCGCGCAGGTCAATTTTTCGTCGACAAGCAACGCAAGGTCGCGTTTTACGGCAGGGAATTTGGGAAGATTGGTATAACGGATAGAATCATCCAATTTTTCTTGCGCCAAAGTCCAATCAAGCTCGGCAAGATATACTTTCTTATCCAAACCAAGCGAAAGCGCAATCGAAGGGTCAAGCTCGCCAAGGTAGCCGATTTCTTGCTTATCCAACAAGACCTTTGCCGAAACGCCGGGGTGGAGATAGGATTTTTCCGCACGTTCGAAGGAAAGGGAGAGATGGAATACTTCCGCAATCCGCTCAATTGCGCCTTTCATATCAAAGAAATCGTTTTTACCGCCCCAAATTCCCAATACGACGTGTTTTCTTTCCTCGGGCTGCTCGCCTGCCGCGGTGTTGCGGGGGATATATACGTTTGCCGTTTCAAACTGTCTGCCCTCGTCGTTTCCGCGACGGATATTGCGTACGGCGTTTGCGAGCATAGACGGACAAAGGAAGGTCCGCATCAACGAGAGCTCCTCACTGATGGGATTGAGAATTTTTACGGCGTTGCGCTCGGCGGCGTTTTCGGGAAGCTTCATCAGCTCGAAATCCTTGGGCGAATAGAACGAATAGTTATACGCTTCGGAAAAACCTTGCGTTCGCAAGAGATTTTTTAAGTGCAATTCTTGTTTTTGTTCGTCCGTCAATCCACCGCCCGTTACCTGCGCATTATCCAAGAAGGTGGGAACGATATGCTCGTAACCGTACATACGGATAATTTCTTCCGCCAAATCGGGATACCCGTCCACGTCATCGCGATAACCGGGGATTTCTACCGTCAAATCGTCGCCGCTAAGTTGCGGCTTAAACTGCAAACGAGTTAAGATTTGCAAAATTTCTTCGTTGGGCACGGTAATTCCGAGCAAAGCGTTGATTTTTGCAACGCTTGCCGTCATGACACGAGGCGCAAGCGATACCGCGCATTCGTCCGCGCAAAGGTTGGTAACTTTACCGCAACCAAGTTCTTCGATAAGATGCAACGCTCTGTCCATACCCAATTTATTCGTGTATGCGTCCACACCCTTTTCAAAACGGGAGGAAGAATCGGAGGACTGCCCCAAAGCACGGGAAGTTTTACGCACGTTATCGCGCGCAAACTTCGCCGATTCGAAGAACACGTTTTTCGTGTGCGGTTTGATCTCGCTATTCAATCCGCCCATAATCCCTGCAAGCGCCACGGGTTTTTCCCCGTCGCAAATGACCAAATTGTCGGGCGTTAAAGTAAATTCTTTTTCATCGAGGGTTACGATTTTTTCGCCCTGTTTCGCACGGCGAACGACGATTTTTCTGCCGCCGATATCGTCCGCGTCAAACGCGTGCATGGGTTGTCCCATTTCAAGCAATACGAAATTGGTAATATCTACGATAGGCGAAATCGAACGAATCCCCGAAAGCACGAGGCGTTTTCTCATCCAAGCGGGCGAAACGCCGCCCGTAACTTCTTCCACGTAATGCCCTACGTAACGGGGGCAAAGGTCGGGCGCTTGTACCTCTACCGCAACGGGCGCAGCCGTCGTCTTATGCTCGGTATACGAAACGTCAGGCGCTTTGAAAGGTTTTCTAAGCACCGCCGCCACTTCGCGCGCAATCCCCAAAATACATTGGCAATCGGGGCGGTTTGCCGTGATGGAAATATCAAAAATCCAATCGTCCAAACCAACGATTTTTCTAATATCCTCGCCCACGGGTGCGTCCTTTTGCAAATCGAGCAGCCCGTTGACCTCTGCACCGGGATAGAAATCGTCGTTGATTCCAAGCTCCTCACCCGAACAAAGCATACCAAAAGATTCTACGCCGCGCAGCTTGCCTTTTTTAATCTTCTTAATCCCGTCGGGATTTTTTTCCAGCATCGCAGGGTTGCTTTCCACCACCGTCGAGCCGTCCAGCGCACAGGGCGTTTTCATACCCACGTATACGTTCGGTGCCCCCGTAACGATTTGTAAATCTCTGCCGTGTTCTTCCCCGCAATCCACTACGCAAATCTGCATGTGGTCGCTGTCGGGATGAGGAGTCAACGCTTTTACTTCCCCAACGACGACGCGAGTTACTTTTTCGCCAAGATAGGAAAGTTCTTCTACTTCAAAACCGCAGGAAAAGAGTTTTTCCGCAAGTTCTTGTGCCGTGATATCAATATCCACGTAATCTTTTAACCAACTGAAAGGTGCTTTCATTTCTTTACCCCTCCTTACGATTCGAACTGTTCGAGGAAACGCACGTCGTTTTCGAACAGAGTTTTAATATTGTTGATGCCGTATTTTAACATCGCGATACGCTCAATCCCCATACCGAACGCAAAACCGGTGTATTCGTCGGGGTCTACGCCGCAATTTTCCAGCACGCGACGGTTTACCATACCCGCGCCGAGCACCTCAATCCAGCCCGTACCCTTACACAGTCTGCAGCCCTTGCCACCGCATTCCGAACAGCTAAGGTCCACCTCTACGCTGGGTTCGGTAAACGGGAAATAGGAGGGGCGCAAACGTACTTTCGTCGAAGAAGTAAACATTTTGCGGGCAAATTCCGCCAACATACCTTGCAAATCGCAAAGGGTAATCCCTTTATCGACAACCAGCCCTTCCATTTGATGGAACATCGGCGAATGGGTCGCGTCGTCGTCCGAACGGAATACTCTACCAGGGGAAAGAATTTTAATCGGCGGGGTTTCCTTTTCCATTACGCGGATTTGCCCTGCCGAGGTCTGCGTACGCAGCAAAAGATTGTCTGCCAAATAGAAAGTATCTTGCATATCTCTTGCAGGGTGGTCCTTGGGCGTATTGAGTGCGGTAAAGTTATAATAATCCGTTTCCACCTCAGGCCCTTCGAAAATCTTAAAGCCCATACCCGCAAAAATATCGATAAGCTCGTTTTTTACAAGCGTAATGGGATGCAACGCCCCTGCCTTGTAGGCTTTGCCCGGCATGGTGATATCGATACGCTCCTCGGCGTACTTCTTTTCCATTTCCATTTGTCTTACGACGATTGCGCGCGCCTCGAATTTTTCTTCCATATCTTGCTTGAATTCGTTGACAATTTTCCCAAACGTGGGTCTATCCTCTTTGGCAAGATCTTTCATCCCGCTCATAACGCCCTTTAATTCCGTTTGAAACTTTACTTTCAACTCGTAAAGCGCACGTCCCGTTTCCGTCTTTGCCATCGCCGCGGTTATCTCCGCGCGCAATGCCTCGATTTTTTCTTTCATAGTATTCCTCCGAAAAATTTTTACAAAAAAACCTGCGCAATCGTTTTCCGACTGCGCAGGGCGAATCTATCCGCTGTACCACCTGCTTTCATGCGGCAAACGCCGCACCTTCTTTCACGCGTAACGCCGCGTCTTGCGTCTCTTCCTACCCCCGTCTTACGGGCTCAAAAGAGCGGCTCCAAAGGGAAACGGTCGTTTTTTCCGCCTTACGCACCTTTCAGCCCAAGGGTACGCTCTCTTTTAAGACGGCTTTTTAAAAACGCCAACTTTTTCATCGCCTTTCTCGTTTGGTTGTATAGATATAGTATACTCTGTTTTTCTCAAAAAGTCAACGACTTTTCTTATCCTATGCTTGTTTGCCTTTCAACAAATCGCGAATTTCTTCCAACAAACGGGTATTTGCCGTTGCTTTTTCTTCCGCAAGACGCGCTTCTTCCGCCGCTTTTTCCGCAGCCAAGCGATCCGCTTCCGCTTTCGCTTCCTTTGCCTCTAACAAACGCTGTGCGTAAATCGCGTGCGCCGTGTCCTTGGAAACTTTTTCTTCTTTACGGATCTGCTTGATAATCTTTCTTTCGTCGCCGTTAAAGCCCTCTAAAGCTTCTTCTTTTGCCTTCGCTACGCGGTTAATCGCGCGAACGATCATAAACAAGACGAACGCAATCAAAAGGAAGTTGATAATCGCACTGATAAACGCACCCCAATCGATATAAATAGAGTTTTCGAGCACGATTTCGCCAGTAGCAGGGTCAAGTTCTTTATGCAAGAAGGTAAACGCTTCGTCCAAGCCCTCTTTCCCAATCACCAACATCAAAACGTAGTTGATAAGGGGTTTTAAAATATTATTGCTAAGCGCGGTTACGATTGCCGTGAACGCACCGCCGACGATAACGCCGACAGCCATGTCGAGCACGTTACCACGAGTAATAAATTTCTTGAACTCGCCAAAAAATCTTCTGATAGGTCCGGGTTTCTTTTCCATAATCCTTCGTCCTCTTTCGCTCTCGTCTTATAAGACGAGTTATTTCGATACCTATTATACTACCCACAAAATTATTTTGTCAAGCAAAAAACGGGTCGAAAGGCTTGTTTTTCCTTTCGACCCGTCTGAAAAGTTTTTCTTCGTTCGTCAATCCTCGTTTCCCGCGACCTCTAAAAAGCGCGAAAGAGATTTTTGCAAGCGTTCTTCCACGAACGCCGCTTCCTTTTCCGTTTCCTGTTTCAGCTCGTTTATCATAGCTTCCACTTCTTTCCTCTGCTCGCGTTTTACCGTGTCCTCATACGCAGAAAGTAAGGTTTTTTCCATATAAAACATATCCTTTAAACTATCCGCCTCGTTGAGCGTAACCTCTCGTTTTTCCAGTTTCATTTTTAATTCACCTCGTACCTGCCCCCTGCTTTGCATATAAGGCTTTTATTCGTTCTTTTCTTTTCGCGTGCCGATTGGAGAGCTCTTCCATATCCTTAGCAAGTCCCGTATCCATCAAAAGGCGAGAATAAATAGCGGATTTTTTCTCCGCCAGATCCTCTAAAGCGCACAGCGTTTTTAACAGCTCCGTTTCTTCCTTTTCAGACATAAAAAAACCTCCCGTAGCCGCAGTATGCGGAGAGAGGCAATTTTTATACTCGTTTTTATGCTTATTTCTCGTTTTTTCTTGCAAAATCACAAAGCGAGCGCAACGTACAATGCGCGCAATCTGGTTTTTGCGAGTGGCAAACCCGTCTTCCGTGATAAATCAACCAATGATGTGCTTTCGACCAATCGCTTTTTTCAATCGCTTTGCAAAGCCCCGCTTCCACCTCCAAGGGTGTCTTTCCCTTGGCAAGCCCTAAACGGTTGCTGACACGAAACACGTGGGTATCCACCGCAATCGCGTCCCCGCCAAACGCCACCGAATACACGACGTTCGCCGTCTTTTTGCCAACCCCCGCAAGGGTCATGAGTTTTTCTACCGTATCAGGCACTTCCCCATTAAATTTTTCTAAAATATCCTTGGACGCGGAAAGAATATGTTCGGCTTTCATACGGTAAAACCCACAAGAAAAGATATATCTTTCCAACTCTTCTTGCGAAAGGGTAAGCATCGCCTTAGGCGTAGCGTAGTTTTCAAAAAGCACCGCCGTAACCTTATTTACCCGCTCGTCCGTGCATTGCGCGGATAAAATCACGGCAACGAGCAACTCGTACGGGGTTGTATACAAAAGAGCAGGACGGGCGTCCGGATATAAATTTTCAAGCTCGGCAAGCGCCGCTTTTTTCTCTGCGTTTTTCATAGCATATACAGTATAGCATATCCCGGTCGATTTTGCAAGCGTTTTTTAAAAATTAATTCATCGCGTACCTGCTCCCCTCATATTCCCTACGTACGGCGTTACGGATATCCTACCGCCGACAAATTCTTGTTTGTAGTAGCCTTTGAAAGACGAGTACCGCCCCGTCTTTAAAATTGCGTTGGCGCGCACGAAACTACGCTCGTCAAAACGCACGCAAAGTCCGCAGCCAATCCTCGCCTCTTTAGGAGCGGTCGTCGTCGTTGCCACCACTCCGTATTGATACAATCGCTCCGCGTACTCTAAACTTTGCGTACGGGAACGGAAAACCGCCAAAATTATCATATCATAAGTGCCTCCTTTTCGGAATACTATATTGTATGTACAAAGTTTAAAAAGAGGTGTTATTATGATCTATCTTGACAATGCCGCAACAGGCGGAAGAAAACCCGACCAAGTGTTAACCGCCGTCGCTTCTTCGATAAAGGTTTGCGCCAACCCTGGCAGGAGCGGGCATAAACTTTCCCTCTCCTGCGCCAATCTCGTACACACCTGCCGAGGGGCGTTAAACGAGTATTTTAACGGCTACGGCGTAGACAGGGTCGTCTTTACGAAAAACTGTACCGAAGCGTTAAACATCGCCCTTCTCGGCGTTTTAAAAAAAGGCGATCACGTCGTAACGACCTGCATGGAGCACAATTCCGTTCTGCGCCCGTTAGAATTTTTAAAAAATACGGGCATTATCGAATACGACGTCTGCCCCCTGCGCGGAGAGGACGAACGAAGTAAAACGATCCACCCAGAAGATATCCGCGCGTTGCTAAAACCAAACACCCGACTCGTTGCCGTTACCACCGCCTCCAACGTCAACGGCGCGATTCCGAACCTTGAAGCAATCCGCGCCGTCCTGCCAAAACGAGTCTTATTGCTTTGCGACGGCGCGCAAGGTGGCGGGCATCTTCCTATCGATATGCAAAAAACGGGAATTGATTTGCTTTCCTTGGCAGGACACAAAGGCATGCTTGGAATCCAAGGCAGCGGCGCGCTGCTCTTTTCCGATCGTGTCGAGCCCTCGCCGTTATACTTTGGCGGCACGGGTTCAATGAGTATTTCCCTACAAATGCCCGATTTTTATCCCGACGCTTTGGAGGCGGGGACCTTGTCTTTTCCCGCCGTTCTTTCCCTTTTAGAGGGGGTTCGATACCTCACTGTACACGATAGACAAATTCGTTCCCGCCTCACCATGCTGACCGCGTGCTTTTTAAAAAAACTGCGCCTATTAAGCGGGTACGAATGTTATTCGCTGCCCAATCCCTGCGGCATCGTTGCCTTTAAGCACCAACGTCTTCCCTCTGAATACGTCGCAGACCTTTTATCCAGCACCTTCCATATTGCCGTCCGCGGCGGATTGCATTGCGCGCCCTTGATGCACGAAGCACTTGGCAGTTTGGATAGCGGCCTCGTGCGCGTATCCTTTTCCCATTTCAACAGCGAACCTGAGGGAGACGAGCTAATCCGTGCGCTGGAAAAAATCGACGCTATGTAATTTCATCGCGTACACGCCCACGTCAAACGGCGTTTACCCCTCTATCTTTTTCAGTTTTTCCACGATTGCGCGCAACTGTCTACGCTGAAACCCGTTTAACATCGGGGCAAAGTTTTGATAAAAAGTTTCTATCTCCTCGTTGGAAAGCGTGCCCGCGCGTTTGCTTTTTTCCGCCTCAGCCAAAATACTTCTTAACACGGTCGTATTGCTCTTCCCGTTGTATGCGGCGGCGATTTTTTTGGTCAACTCCTCCGCGGAAGCAGCATCCGACTCTCGAGCCCCCACCTGCGAAGTCACCGTTTTTTTCTCTTGCGACGAATATTCTTTAAAGCTTTTCATTTCCACCTCCGACAAAGCGTTACTACATTGTATTCGCCTTTTTGCATTTTCGCCACTCGCCGCATATAGTAGAGTATGGAAATTTTAATTTTAGTATTGCTATATTACCTTTCGCAAAACCCCGATTTTTCAAAAAGCGTCAAACCTTTGATGGACGAACTGAAAAACTCGGAGCAAATGCTCGCCTTTTTAAAAGACCTATCCTCTTTTTCCGACCTGTTTAGCACCTTTAAGCAAGAACCCTGCAAAAAAGAGCGCAAGGAAGAAAAAGAAGAACCAAGCGACAAAAAAAATCCGCAATCCCCGACGAAAGGCATTGCGGACGAATTTATCCAAACCATTTTAGATTCGTATCTTAAAAAAATTTAAACAATTGAAAAGCCGCCGTTGACGGGAATATCCACCCCCGTAACGTATTCGTTTTCCTCCAAAAACAAAACGGCGGCGGCAACATCCTCGCCCGTGCCGATACGCCCGACGGGGATTTCTTCTTTTAACGACTGCATTTCCTCTTCGGAAAAGCGGGCGTTCATCGGTGTATCGATAACCCCGGGGGACACGCTGTTGACGCGGATTTTCGACCAGCCAAGCTCTTTTGCCAGGGCTTTCGTAAACCCCAAAAGCGCCGCTTTGGACGCCGAATACACGCTTTCACAACTACCGCCGACTTCCCCCCAAACGGAAGAAATATTGACAATTAAACCGCTTTGACGGGATATCATACCCTTTGCCGCCTCGCGTGCGCATAAAAACGCACCCCCGACGTTGATGGACATCACGCGGTTAAATTCTTCCATCGTAACGTCCTGTATCTGTTTGACGAGCGCAACGCCCGCATTGTTGACAAGCACGTCTACTTTGCCAATTTTCGCAAACAACGCCTGCACCGCCTCTTCGTTAGAAACATCGGCACGGTAAGCTTCTACCCCAAGCGCACGCACCATAGCCGCGCCCTCTTCGTCTCTTGAATACGCCGCGCATACCCGATATCCTTTTTTCAAAAACGCAAGGGCTATACTTTTTCCGATTCCACGCACTCCGCCCGTAATCAAAACCGTTTTCATCTCGTACCTGCCTACCCTTATTTGTTATTTTCGCCCATCAAGGCAACGATTTCGTCTGCAATTTGATCGGGCGTTTTCCCGTCTACGTCCACGATATAGTCGGCAGCGTTTTCGTAGATTGGCGCGCGTTCGTTTAACAAACGAGCCAATCTATCTCGGATACTCTCGGTAGACGATTGCAACAGCGGTCTGCTGCCGTCCATCTTCAAGCGTTGCGCTAGCGTTTCGAATTTCGCACGAAGAAATACGATTTTCCCATTCTCCTGCAACAAGACGTTGTTTTCTTTCAACAAAACCAAACCGCCGCCCGTCGAAATCACCAAACCGTCGTGTTTGACAAGCTCTTTGACGATTTCCGTTTCTAATTTCCTAAAATGCGCCTCGCCGTAATATTCGAAAATATCCGCAATTTCGCCGTATTTGTCCACGATAAGCCCGTCGGTATCATACCAACGCCGACCGGTCTTTTCGGCAACTTTAATCCCAATCGTCGTTTTCCCCGCGCCCATCATGCCGCATAAAATCAGGTTCATAGTTTCACCCCGCAGAAAGGATTATTTTGTAAGCGTCGCGCAAAGCCCTGCAATCGCCGCAAGGTAGCTGCCCGCGCCAAACCCGCATACCACGCCTTTGCAAACCTCAGAAAGGACGCTGCGACTTCTAAACTCTTCACGAGCGTGCACGTTGGACATGTGCACCTCAACGACGGGAATATCGATTGCCGCGATAGCGTCGCGAAGGGCGTAGCTGTAATGGGTAAACGCCCCTGCGTTTAACAAAATCCCGTCAACAGACTTGTTTTCAAACGCCTCGTGCAATTTATTGACAATCTCCCCTTCGATATTGCTTTGATAAAAGCAGACCTCGTTTCCGTTCGTCTGACAGAACGCAGAGATTCTCGCATTGATTTCGTCCAAAGTTTCCAACCCGTAAACGCTCTTTTCACGCTTTCCCGTGAGGTTGAGATTGACTCCGTTAATCACCAAAAATTTCATAACCGTATTCTCCTTTCCATTATCCATTTCGTACGTATTTTTCATACAGCGTTTCTGCCTGTCCTTCGTCGGGTTTTCGTCCCAAATACAAACAATCGGCAAAATACGCCTGATAAAAGAGCATCGCCGCTCCGTTTACCGTTTTTAACCCCTCCACACGCGCCAATCGCAAAAACTCCGATTCTTTCGGCTCGTAAATTAAATCCACCGCCGCGCTTGCCCCTAAAAACGCCTTTTTCGTAACGGGAGAAAGCCCTTCTTTATCGTGCATTCCCACGCCCGTGCAGTTGACGAGTATATCGTACCCGCCCCCTTCTACGTCCTGACAAGGGGTAAGGGAAAGTTCTCGGCAGGTTTCGAGCAGTTTTTCTTGGTTGCGCTGAAAAAGTTCCACCTGCGCACCGCCGCGTTTTAACGCCACCGCCGTACTCCTACCCGAGCCGCCTGCACCCAGCACCAGAATTTTCTTATCTTTTATCGAAACGCCCGATGATTTAAGCATTTGCAAAAACCCCGCGCCGTCCGTATTATACCCAGCACCCTTTTCACAAACCACGGTATTGACCGCCCCGAAACGGAGCGCGTCCCCCTTGATTTCGTCTAGATATTCCATGACGTCCCGCTTGTAGGGAATCGTTACGTTAAACCCGTCGAAATCGCCGAGCAATCGCCGCATCGCCGAATCAAAATCGGAAGGCGAAACGGACATCGTCTCGTATTCGCACTCCACGCCCAATTCTTTTAAGATAAAGGTGTGAATTTTAGGGCTGTGCGATTTGGAAACGTCTTTGCCAATCAACCCCAAACGCAATGTATTTTTCTCCATAACTCCACCCGTTTTAGTACAATTTTAAGCCAAGTTTTTCAAAGAAATCGGGGAAAGAAATGGCACAACATTCCGGTCTATGGATTTTGCCGCCCGTTTGAGAGGCAATCATCCCCACCGCCGCCGTCATCGCAATACGGTGATCAAGATAGCTGTCCACGTCCCCGCCTATAAGTTTTTCCTTACCGCGAATGATAAACCCGTCGGGCAGTTCTTCGCAATCGCCGCCGAGGTTGTGGATAAGTTCTCTCGTCGTGCGGATACGGTCGCTTTCTTTAACCCGCAGTTCCTTTGCGCCCGTGATACGGGTTTCCCCATCGGCAAACGCGCAAAGCAAAGCGATTAGCGGCAGCTCGTCAATCATCGAGGGTACAAGTTCTTTTGTTAGCTCAATGGCGTGCATATTCGATTTCTCCACGAGAATATCCGCCCGTTCCTCGCCGCCCGAAACCCGCCGATTTAACAGCGAATACTTTACCCCCAGCAAGTCGAACGCCTTTAAAATCCCCGTGCGGGTCGGGTTTATCCCTACGTTTTTACAAAGCGTTTTCCCCTTTAACGCGCCGAGCGCCATAAAATACGCCGCCGAGGAAATATCCGAAGGCACGCAAACGTCCGTTCCTTTCAACGTGCTTTTTTTCACGGTTATATCGTTGCCGTCCACACGCAAATCCGCGCCCATTGCCTGCAACATTCTTTCCGTATGGTCTCGGGATTTTATCGGTTCGCGCACCCGCGTTTCCCCGTCCGCGGACAAGCCCGCCAAAAGCACCGCGCTTTTTACCTGCGCAGAAGAAATTTGCAACGCAACGTCCGCGCCGTGTAAAGGCTTTGGCGATACGTAAACGGGCGCGTGCCCGTCCGTCGTTTGAACCTCCGCACCCAAAAGAGCCAAAGGCTCTGCCACGCGCTTCATCGGGCGAGAGGAAAGCGACTCGTCTCCGTACAGCTCCGCATCGATTTCTTTCCCTGCCACAAACCCCGTCAAAAGACGAATCGTCGTGCCTGAATTGCCGCAATTCAATTTCGTTCCGCGGCGAAAACGGGGCGTACCGACCACCCGAAGAGTCGTGCCGTCTACGTCGATTTTCGCCCCCAACGCGCGCATACAACGACAGGTGGAAAGACAGTCTTCCCCCATAAGCGCGTTGGTGATAACCCCTTCTCCGTCCGCACCGCCGTTTAACATAATCGCGCGGTGGGTTACCGATTTATCTCCGGGGAGTTCAAACTCCCCCTCAAAGCAAGCTCTGGGACTGATTCGTTCCATACCTGCCCTCCTTCTTTTTACCTTTACTCTTTAGACGCCTCTTTTAAAGCCGCGCGGTATTCGTCGTACCCAAGGGAAAAATCCGTCCATTTCCCGAGGGAGTTTGCCACCGACATCCGTATCTTGCTATCGCCTATATTTTTCTTATCCGATTTTGCTTTGCCCGCATACTCGTCCACGCAAAAGCCCACCGTTTCCGTCGGCAAAACCGCCAACGCGCTATCGATAATTTGCAACAGCTGTTCCCCGTATCCCTTTTCGCAAACGCCTGCGGCTATCGCCATTTTCGTTTCCAAACGCATACCGTATAACACGCATTCGCCGTGCGAAAGCCCGTACGTAAGTTCAATGGCGTGCCCCGTCGTATGCCCGACGTTTAAACTGCGCCTTTCTCCCGTTTCCTTTTCATCCGTTTCAACAACCCGAGCCTTATGGCGGATACAATCGAGAATCCGTTCACTCAAAAAAGCAAAATCCCCAAGTTTGTCTTGGTTGTCTTTCAAACACTTAAATATTTTCTTGTTTAACGCAGCGTATTTAACGATTTCGCCCAAGCCGCATTTGAGTTCCCGAAGCGGCAACGTCTGTAAAAAACTAGGGTCCACCAACACCTCGCAGGGCTGATAAAATGCGCCGACGATATTTTTTACACCGCCAAGATCCACCGCCGTCTTACCGCCCACACTGCTATCCACTTGCGAAAGCAGAGTCGTTGGAATCTGCACGCAGGAAATCCCGCGCATAAAAAGCGCCGCCGCCAACCCGCCGATATCCCCAACTACGCCGCCGCCGACGGCGAAAAGACGAGAAGTACGGTGCAAATTCGCCTCCGCCATTTTCTTTAAAATCTCGTAAAGAGATTGAAAATTTTTTGATTCTTCCCCCGCGGGCAGCACGAAGATTTCCGCGTCCTGAAAATACTTTTCAAACCAAGCCGTATACAAAGCGTATACGTTCGAATCGGTAACGACGAAATTTTTTTGCCCGCTTAAAAGACTTGGCAAACGGCTTTCAATCGCATCCTTCCCTACGTAAATACTACCCGATAACGTCGGGGTTTTTATACAAACCCGTTCCATACCCCCTCCGTTACGGCAACAAAGCGTAGCGGTCTATTATCTCCGCCATCGTATCGCCGCCCAAACGCTGCGCCACCGCGTTTGCCAACACCTCGGCAACCACCGCTTCGGCAATAATTTCTAACGCAAATATCGCACAAACGTCGCTTCTTTCCGACGCCGCGACCACACGTTCCTTGCTGTGGAAATCCACCGTCTTCAACCCGTGCATTAAGGTCGGAATGGGTTTCATCGCCAACCGCAAAACGAGTTCTTCCCCGTTGGACATTCCCCCCTCGATACCGCCCGCGCGGTTGCTTTCCCGATAAAACCCCTTTTCTTGGGTATAAGAAATTTCGTCGTGAATCTCCCTGCCGCTATGCGACCCAACGGAGAATCCTGCGCCGATTTCCACGCCTTTTACCGCTTGTATGCTCATCAACGCGCCCGCCAAACGAGCGTCGAGTTTTTCCGCATACGTCATTACGCTGCCAAATCCGCTCTTTAAGCCGCGCACACGGATTTCCACCACGCCGCCCGCAGTGTCCCCCGCCGCCTTTAAACGGGATATCGTTTCTTTTGCCTTTTCTTCTATTGCAGGGTTCAGCATACCAAGCTCGGTAGCTTTTGCCCCTTTCAGCTCGTCAAACGCGTACACGCCCCCGTCTTTTACGCCGCAAACCTCGCACACGTACCCACCGATTTCCACGCCGAGCGCGGAAAGATACCCTCTATACACTTCGCCTGCCGCAACCCGAATCGCCGTTTCACGGGCAGAAGCGCGTTCTAATACGTTCCGCGCGTCCGCTTGCGCAAATTTTTGCATCCCCGTCAAATCCGCGTGTCCAGGGCGCACCTTCGTCAGGGCTTTTTTCGCCATCGCTTCTTTATCGCAAGCTTCCGCGGACATACTCTTTTCCCAGTTTGCAAAATCCTTGTTGTAAATGCAAAGGGTTACGGGGCTGCCCAGCGTTTCGCCGTTTCTTACCCCGGTCAAAATCTCCACTTGGTCCTTTTCGATTTTTTGTCTTGCGCCGCGGCCAAACCCGCTTTGACGCAAAGCCAAAGCTCCGTTGATTGCTTCCACGTTGATTTTTAAATGCGCGGGCAACCCTTCGATAATCGCCACCAGCGCCTTGCCGTGCGATTCTCCCGCCGTCGTCAATTTCATATACTCCTCCTAAACGCGCTATGCGTTTCGCGAAGAAAAAATAAATTCTCCTGCGTAATAATCCACCGTTACGTGCTGTCCGTTTCCGATATTGCCCATCAAAATCTCCTCGGACAGTCTGTCCTCGATCCGACGCTGTACCGCACGCTTTAAAGGTCTTGCGCCGTACTGTGGATCGTACCCTTCTTCCACGAGTGCGGAAAGCGCCGACTCGGTTACCGTCAACACCATACCCCGCTGTTCGAGCAAACGCTTCGCCAGCGAAGACACGATTTTCGAGCCGATCCGTATACAGTCGCTTTTCGTCAAGGGATGGAAGACGATAATTTCGTCCATACGGTTTAAAAACTCGGGACGGAACTTCTCTTTTAATGCCTGCGAGACGCTTTCCTTTAACAGCTCGTAGTGTTCTTCGCTCTGCCCCACGTACCGCTCGGAAATGGCTGCGCCTGCGTTGGACGTAAGAATAATTACGGCGTTTTTAAAACTGACCGTCCTGCCCTTGCTATCCGTTAACCTACCGTCGTCAAGGATCTGTAACAAAAGATTAAAGACGTCGGGATGCGCTTTTTCTACCTCGTCGAATAAAATCACGCAATAGGGATTCGTGCGCACCTTGTCCGTCAATTGCCCCGTCGAAAGCTCGTCGTGGCCCACGTAACCCGGAGGCGCGCCGATCAATTTGGAAATCGATTGCTTTTCCATATATTCGCTCATATCCAAACGAATCATTTGATCTTCCGCCCCGAACATCGCCTCGGCAAGCGCCTTGCAAAGGTCGGTCTTACCCACCCCCGTAGGCCCGACGAAAATAAACGAACCGATCGGTTTGGACGGGTCTTTCACCCCTGCGTAGGCACGGCGAATCGATTTTGCTACGGCGTTAACCGCCTCGTTTTGCCCAATGATACGCTTGTGCAGCTCTTCTTCCAATTTCAGGACCTTCTGTCCCTCTTCCTGCGTAACGTTTAAAAGAGGAATCCGCATACGAGCGCTGACGATTGCCGCAACGTGTTCGCCGCCGATTGCCGCGCGCCCGTCCGCCAAACGCATAGGCGCTTGCGCCCGTTGCAATGCTTTTATCTTTTCTTCCACCAAACGCTTTCTGTTAAAAGCGTCCGTAGCCAACGCGTATTCTTGGCGCTGAATATGCAAGGCGTGTTCCTCCTCCAAAAGCCTTGCCTCGGTGCGGGCTTCTTCCAATTCCACCCCGCCATTTTCCTCAACGATACGCACGTGCGCCGCCGCCTCGTCGATAAGGTCGATTGCCTTGTCGGGCAAAAACCGATCGGTGATATACCGAGATGACAGCTTCACCGCCGCCGCAATCGCCTCGTCGGAAATAACGATGCCGTGGTGTTCTTCGTATTTTCCGCGCAAGCCTTTCAAAATCTCCATCGCGTCCTTTTGCGAAGGCTCTTCTACGTACACGGGAGTAAAACGACGCTCAAGCGCGCTGTCTTTTTCGATATACTTTCTGTATTCTTCAATCGTCGTTGCGCCGATCACCTGCAAATCACCGCGGGCAAGCATCGGTTTTAAAATATTCGCCGCGTCCATGCTCCCTTCCGCCGAGCCGCCTGCCCCGACGAGCGTATGGATTTCGTCAATGAACAGCACCACGTCCCCGTCTTCTATCACGAAATCGATAAGGTTTTTTAATTTTTCCTCAAAGTCTCCGCGATAGCGAGTCCCTGCCAGCATTCCCGGCAAATCGACGGAAAGAATTTTCTTGTTATATAACTGTTCAGGCACGTTGTCCTGCACGATAAGCTGGGAAAGCCCCTCGATAATCGCACTTTTCCCAACCCCCGGTTCGCCCACCAAAACGGGGTTGTTTTTTAACCGCCGAGAGAGAATTTGCACGACCTTCTCTATCTCTTTTTTACGCCCGATAACGGGGTCCATTTTCCCTTTCGCCGCCCGCTCGGTCATATCGATTCCGCATTGCGGTAACGTCTTATTCTTCTTTTCTTCTACCTTCACCTTAGGCTTTTCCTCGGTGATCGTCGCCGTTTTTTCATAAGACGAATCCAAGCGTTCGCGCAGCGAAGGAGAAATCACGCAATCTCGTTCGTACTCAATTTCCCCGCAATTCTTCTTATTCACAAGCACCCGAATCGCCGCCGCCGTGTCGTTTTTTAATTCTGCTATATCGGTAAGCGTACTTAAAAACGCCACCGCGCGGGTTGTCGGCATAGAAAGGATTTCGTACAGCATATGCGCCGTACCTGCAAGCATGCCCTCCTTTTCCGCCGCCTCTACGGCGCGGTTGAACATCCTCTCGGTATTGGGGGTCATCCCCGTTCCCTTATACGTTCTATCCACGCAGTCTATAAACCATTTTTCGTAAAGGTCTTTCCCTATCCCCGCGCCCGCAAGAATACGATACGCCTCACAACTGGGCATACCCAAAAAGGCGTAAATAATATGCTCGCTGCCGATAAACGCCGTACCGACAATTTCCGCCGCCGCCATATTCGCAACCTCTAACGCCTTTTCAAAATTTTTCGTCGCCTTTGACCAAGGATACATATCCTTTTCTCCTTTTTGCGCTTACGCGCCGTGCTTTATTATTTATTCTTTCTTACCACCTGCACAAGTTCGGGTAAAACGTTGCAAACCGTCTCTGCTCTTGCCTCGGCGAGGCGTCTTTCGCTCGCCTTTTCCAGTCCGTTTTCGAGCCGAAACGCCGCGGGCCGCATACCGTTGCAAAAATCCTCAAACCCCTTATCGTCTAAGGTCTCTAAAATCCCCAGTACCGTCCCGGCGCGCACGTCCGCAAGTTTCCTCGTAAACTCCTCTAACGGCAAAATCGCACAGTTGGTCAGCGTACCGTACGCGCGCAGACATCGGTCTCGAACCTCCGCACCCGACGTGCGCATCATTTCCGCTCTCGCGCGCAGTTCTAAATCGGACAAATTCATCGTTACCCGTATCATCTCGTCTAGAATTTCTCTTTCCGACATCCCCAGCGTGCGCTCGTTGCTGATTTGATACATGTACCCTTCCGAGCTCGTCCCCTCGCCGAACGCCCCGCGCACCGTCATACCGCCCCGCTTTAAAGCAGGCAGATATTCTTTCAGTTCTCCACTGTGCGAAAGCCCGGGCAAGAACATCATCACCGAAGCCCGCATCCCCGTACCTAAATTACTAGGACAAGCGGTAATAAACCCCAATTTTTTATCGAACGCAAAATCGTAAAGAGCGCCAAGCCCCTCGTCGATACCACTGATACGCTCGTAGGCCTTATATAAATCAAATCCCTTGTAAATATACTGCTCCCGCAAATGGTCCTCTTCGTTGACCATTATCGAAATGGCTTTATCAAAGGACACGAACGCCGCGCCGCCCTTACTTTTTAAAAGCGCGGGACTAATCAACCGCTGTTCAAGCAACAAATTTGCCTGCTGTTTGCTAAGCGAAGAAATATCGTATCTCGTAAACTTGTCAAACTTTTCCAATCCCACGCCCACGAGATAGGCAATATCCTCCGCCTGCGCGCTATCCATTTTTTTCGGGAACGGATACGCGGCAAAATTGCGAGCCAAGCGGATACGCGTAGAAACTACGATCGTTTCGATGAATTCCGTTGCGTACGCCATACGAATTCCTCCTCTATCGCTTGGTTGCTGCGCATCAAAGAAAGCTTGTCTGCATATCCCTTTGCGTCTTCGTAATTATCCTCGGCTTTCAGCTTGGCGATAATCGTTTCCAGCTCGTTACATTGCCGTTCAAACCGTGCCTTCTCCATCGCGCGCGCGCGAAAATCCACGTCGGCAAATTCTGCGTGCAAATAATCGTCCGTCTCGAAAAAATCAAGCGGCGGCGTCTTCCCCGTATGCGCACGTTCCCCTTGCATTTTTAAAATCATCGGCATAATCCCCTCCTTCAAGGCAGGGTAACAATGTGCGCAGCCGACCAATTTACTCGCGCGGAATTCTTCCAAAGTCGTACCGCAATACGGGCATACGGACAAAGCGGTTTCCGCGCCTTCTTCCACGGAAAGAAAAAGCCGCTCGTAACAGTCCATACAGTAATATTCAACAACCTTTTTGTTGTTTTTTATTTGTTCGTAGGTTTTCGTCGCCTGATTCCTACCGCAATGCCCACACCGCATAGTTATTCTCCGTTTTTCGACTCTTCTAAAACCGTTTCTTCTAGAACCCTCTTGTTTGCAAAAGCGTTTTCACTACGCGCAAATTTACGCGCCCGTTGGCGGAAATACCACCACATAACCTCTAAAACCTGTAAAGGCGCCCCTAATAGGAAAATTAGCCATAAATACGAAAGCGAACGACCGACGTTTGCATATAAATACCAAAGAGTAAAATACAAAGCGCAAATCGACGTCCAAATAAGCAAACTGACCGAAATAATATTTAAAACCCTATATTTCCAAACCGAGGCAAAAACCGTCATCACGATGGCGCTTATCATCCCTGCGTATAAAAATCCAATCCACCAAGCGTGTCTTGGACGCCAAAGCTGCATCCCCACGAAAAAACACGTTGCAGCCAACCAAACAATCCCAATGGAAAGCAAGATTACCCACAAATGCAAATCTTTCATCTTCTTTTCTTGGCGCTTGGGTGTATCTACGCCAACCAAATCGTTCAACGTAACCCCGTAAATTTCCGCAAGCAAAGTCAACGTATACACGTCTGGAACTCCGTTGCCCGATTCCCATTTTGAAACGGATTTATCCGAATAATTAATGCGCTCGGCAAGCTCTGCTTGGGTAAGTCCCTCTTTCTTACGATAATACGTCAAATTTTTCGCGATGATTTTGTTAATTTCCGTATGATACTCCATACTATAATCATACCACTTTTTTTTTCGCCCGTCAAGTGCCCGCAAGGATTTTTCCTCTCTTTTTCCTACATTATTTATTCGCTGGCGCGCGTATACGCGTAGAATTTTGTAGAAAAAGCCGCAAAAAAGAAAAATGCGCACACCAGGTACGCATTCAAACAAAAAAATCGGGTCGTTTTTCAACAACCCGATTTTTACCTTCTTCTTAATACGCGCGGGCGTAAACGATGACGTGTTTTGCCTCTTTTCCGCATACTGCGCACTTTTCCGCACTTTCGCCTTCGGCGTATACGCGCGCCGTTGCCGCCGTCTTTTCCTTTACCTTATCCTCGCATTCACGGCATCCGCACCAGCCTGCTTTTACGAAGTTCCCTGTTTCCACACCCGCAAGAATCCCGTCGATATCGTCTGCGTATACGATACGGTTATCCCGACGTACGCGCGCCGCTTCCAACATATCTTTCTGTACGCTCGCCAACAAGTCTTTGATACTTTCCGCTGCGTTTTCAAGGGGCATTTCCACCTTTTCGCAGGTATCTCTACGCGCGCACAACATCTTGCCTGCCTCGATATCACGAGGACCAAGCTCGATACGCACGGGCACGCCCTTCATTTCCCATTCGTTAAACTTCCAACCGGGGCTATTGTCCGTTGCGTCGAGCGTTACACGAATACCTGCCCCCTCCAATTCTGCTTTTAACGCCTCGCATCTTTCCAAAACGCCGCCCTTTCTCGACGCGACAGGGACGGTGACGCCTTGGGCCAGCGCAACCACGGGCGACCAGACC